>NZ_JBFRFR010000008.1:0-131522 GCF_052114925.1 Bradyrhizobium sp. 2TAF36
GGCCTCCGCCCCAGCCAACCATGCCCGCCGTACGTCACGCCATCGTCGATCTCATCCTTCGGCCGCCGTCTCAGCAGTGCCCATATTGCCGAAAGCAAATCCTTGAAAAACAGGGGCGCAAACACATTCTGCCAAAGTAGTGCTAGGCCCCATCACCGATTATGGCCGCGAGGCGACGATGTCGAGCGCGCGCGCGCCCGGGATCGCGTCACCGGCTGACAGCCTCAGGAAATCGCCGGGGTCGCCGGCGAGGGCCTTGTCGAGCAGTGCGGTGTAGCGCCGACGCGAAATCTCGACCGCGCCAAAACTCTTCAAATGATCAGTGACGTATTGCGTGTCGAGCAGCTCGAAGCCGCCATGGATCAGCCGCGCGACCAGGTGCACCAGCGCGACCTTCGAGGCATCGCGCGCGGTGTGAAACATGCTCTCGCCGAAGAAGGCGCGTCCCAGGCTGACGCCGTAGAGCCCGCCGACGAGGTCGTCGCCCTGCCAGGCCTCGACGCTGTGGCAATGGCCGAGCTCGTAGAGGCCGCCATAGAGGTCGCGGATGCGCTTGTTGATCCAGGTGTCCTCGCGCCCCGCCTGCGGCGCGGCGCAGCCGGCGATCGTTGCCTTGAACGCGGTGTTGACGGTGACGCGAAAGGCGTCCGTACGGACGGTGCGCGCGAGCCGCGAGGCCACACGAAATCCCTCGAGCGGGATCACGCCGCGCAATTCCGGCTCGACCCAGAACAGGGTCGGATCGTCGGCGCTCTCGGCCATCGGAAAGATGCCGCAGGCATAGGCACGCAACAGCACGGCCGGCGTGATTTCAGACGAAGCGGAGTCGCGCGAAGTCATGGCGCAACAATAGCAGGATCGTGGAGGTGTTGCGAAGGGGGCGAGGGTCAGCCTGCGGCGGCGTTGTTGGTCTTGTCGGGGGCCGCGGGCGTGCGGCGGAACCTCAGCATGACGCGAGTTCCGGAATGGGCGGGGTCGCGCTCGACGGTGGCGTCGAGCTTGGTGGCCATCGCCGCGACGATGCGCTGGCCCATGCCGGTCGAGCGTGGATCCGCCTTGACCTTGTCGCCGACGCCGTCGTCGGTGATCGCCAGCAGCAGATCCTCGCCCTGCGAGGTCAGCTCGACATGGATGGGGCCGGCGCCGTCGGGATAGGCGTATTTCACCGCGTTCATCACCAGCTCGTTGACGATGATGCCGACGGCGACGGCGCGGTCCGGATCGATCTCGATCGGCTCGGCCTTCACCGTCAGGCGCGACATCCGGTTGCCTTCGGCCGAGCGGCGGAGATCCTCGAGCAGCGAATCCAGATACTGGTTCAGCACCACGCTCTTCAGGTCCTGCGAGGTGTAGAGCCGGCGGTGCACCTGCGCGACCGCGGCGACGCGGCCCATCGCGTTGGTCAGCGCCGCCTTGACCTCTTCCTGGCCTGCGGAGTTCGCCTGGAGATGCAGCAGCGAGGCGATGATCTGGAGCGAGTTGCCGACGCGGTGATTGACCTCGCGGAGCAGCAGCTCACGTTCGGCAGCGAGCGCGGCGTAGCGGTCGCGCGATGCGTGGATCTCGGCCTCGGCTTCCTCGCGCGCCTTCTGCAATTCGGCCTGGCGCAGCGCGCCGTCGGCGGCGACGTGGAGCAGAGGGATGAAGTCGCCCTTGACGTCCTTGACGAGATAATCGGCCGCGCCAGCCTTCAGCGCGGTGACCGCGATGCTGGAATCCTGCGACGCTGTGACGAACACCACCGGCGGCGCGCCTGCGATCGCCATGATCTGCTCGAGCGTCTCCAGCCCGTCGAGGCCGGGCATGTACTGGTCGAGCGCCACGACGTCGATGCAGCTGTCGGCGCTGTTTTGGGTCCCCGCGCGACGGATACGCTCCAGGCCTTCCTCGCCGCTTGCGGCATGAATGACCTTGTAGCCGCGCCGCGTCAGGCCGCGCTCGACCAGGCGGGCCAGCGCCGCGTCGTCGTCGATGTAGAGCAGTGTAGGCGGGTGCTGGTTCATGAGGCGGCGGGCGGGACCTGGATGACCGAGAAGAACAGGCCGAGCTGCCGGATGGCATTGGCGAAATTCTCGTAGTTCACGGGCTTGGTGATGTAGACGTTGCAGCCAAGCTCGTAGCAGCGCTTGATTTCCTGGCTGTCGTCGGTGGTGGTCAGCACCACCACGGGCGAGGCCTTCAGATATTTGTTCTCCTTGATCTGTTTCAGGATGTCGATCCCGGTCATGTCGGGGAGGTTGAGATCGAGCAGGATCAGGAGCGCATTGCCCTTCTGCACGAGCCCGCTGCCGTCGGCGCCGAACAGGTGCTTCACCGCGTCCGTGCCGTTGGCGAAGGGGATGATCTCGTTGTTGACGCCGGATCGGCGGATGTTGCGCTCGATCAGCCGGGCGTGGCCCTCGTCGTCCTCGATCATGATGATGGTGACGGGTTGAGTCATTGGTCGGCGTTCCGGTTGCTTGCGTTCCAGGTGATGGGCAGCGTGATGGTGAAGGTGCTGCCCGTATTCAGTTCCGATGATACCGACATGGTACCGCCGAGGCGGCGCACAAGTGCGCGCACATGCGCAAGACCAATGCCCTGACCAGGCTTGTCCTGGGTTCCCGCCCGGCGAAACAGGTCGAAAATCCGCTGGTGATCTTTCGGATCGATCCCGCGGCCATTATCGCTGATCTCGAAGATAGCGTAGCCAAGCTTGGTGCGCCCGCGGATTCTGATCTCGCCGGGGGCGCCGGCCTTGAGATATTTGATGGCGTTGTCGATCAGATTGGAGAAGATCTGCTCCAGCGCAAGGCGGTCGCTGACGAGATCCGGCAGCGGCGCGACATGGATCTCGGCCTGCGCTTCGGCGGACTGATGCGCCAGCGTCGAGACGATGGCTTCGATCAGCTCGCGGGTGTCGATCTTCTCGGGCACGAATTCGCGCCGGCCCTCGCGGGTGAGGTTGAGGATCGCCGAGATCAGGCGGTCCATCTTGGCGATCGACGACTTGATGAAGCCGAGCGCTTCGGAAAAATCCGTTGAAAGCTGCTTGTCGGGGCCTTCGAGCGTGACCTCGCCGTCAGCTAGCGGCGGGCCATCGGCCGGGACATGGGTGAGGCCGCCGATACGGCGGAAAATGTCGCCGCTGAGCTCTTCGAGTTCGCTGGTGAAGCCCATGATGTTGACGAGTGGCGAGCGAAGATCGTGGCTGACGATATAGGCAAAGCGCTGAATCTCGTTGTTGGCCTCGCGCAGGTCTGCCGTGCGTTCGTCGACGACGGTCTCGAGATTCGCGTAGGCGTCGCGCAGGCGCGTCTCGGCCTCGTCGCGGGCCAGCACCGAGCGCCGCACCAGCCAGATCGAGATCAGGGTCAGCAGCACCACGAGGCCCGAACCGATGCCGGTCATCGAGGCCGCCAGCGTCTGGCTGCGGTCGGAATTGGCCGATCGGAGCCGGAACAGACGCTCCTCCTCCTGGATCATGGAGACGGCGACTTTGCTGATCTCGGCCGTGGTGTCGGTGGAGGCGGCCTCGCGGACCTGCGCTATGGCCTTGTCCGGCCGATTCTGGCCGATGAAGTCCAACTCCTGCTTGAATTGCCCCAGCCGGATTTCGATAGCCGCGCTCAGCTTCTCGATGTTGCCGCGTTGGTCCGGATTATCGCGGGTCAGGCGCGTGAGCTTGTCGAGGGCAGGTATGATCGCTGCCACGGCTTTCTCATGGTCGGCCTTGAAATCCGCCCCTTGGGTCAGGAGATAGCCGCGGGCGGCGCTCTCGGCACGCCGGATTTCCAGCAGCAGGGCGTTGATCTGGTTCTCCGCCTCGATGGTGTGGATCACCCATTTGCTATCGTCTCTGGCCTTGTTGACCAGGTAGACGGAGCCGGCGCTGATCACGGTCAACACCAGAAGACCCGCCGAGAACAGCAGGATCTGCCACATGGAGCGCCGTCGTTGCGCTTCAGTCGTCACGACGGTCTCGCTTCGTCACGTCAACGGAACTCAAAAGGCCCCCTCGGAACTGTCCCCGTCCAGAACGCGATGGGGGCCAAAGGGTTCCACGGGAGGAGAGGGGTCACCCCGCGACCGGTTCCTTGCCCGCGAGGTACTGTTCCAGCCAGTGGATATGATAGTCGCCGTTGATGATGTCGTCCTGGCGCACCAGGTCGCGGAACAGCGGCAGCGTCGTCTCGATACCCTCGACCACCATCTCGTCCAGCGCCCGGCGCAGCCGCATCAGGCATTCGGCGCGGGTCTTGCCGTGGACGATGAGCTTGCCGACGAGGGAGTCGTAATAGGGCGGGATGGTGTAGCCCTGATAGACCGCGGAATCGATGCGCACGCCGAGCCCGCCGGGCTGGTGATATTGCGTGATGCGGCCCGGCGAGGGACGGAAGCTCTGCGGGTTCTCGGCGTTGATACGGCACTCGATCGCATGGCCGATGATCTGAATCTCGCTTTGCTTGGCCGGCAGATCGCCGCCGGCAGCGATGCGGATCTGCTCCAGCACGAGGTCGATGTCGGTGATGCTCTCGGTGACGGGATGCTCGACCTGGATGCGGGTGTTCATCTCGATGAAGTAGAACTCGCCGTCCTCGAACAGGAATTCGATTGTGCCGACGCCGAGATATTTCATCTCGCGCATCGCCTTAGCGCAGGTTTCGCCGATCTTGGCGCGTGCAGCGGCGGCAAGGACCGGCGAGGGGCCTTCCTCCCAGACCTTCTGGTGGCGGCGCTGCAGCGAGCAGTCGCGCTCGCCGAGATGGATCGCGCCGCCGCGACCGTCACCGAGGATCTGGATCTCGATGTGACGCGGCTTCTGGAGGTATTTTTCGAGATAGACGGACGCGTCACCGAAGGCGGACTTGGCCTCGTTGGCTGCCGTCGACAGCGCCACCTGGAGGTCGGCCTCGCTCTGCGCGACCTTCATGCCGCGGCCGCCGCCGCCGGCGGCTGCCTTGACCAGCACGGGGAAGCCGATCTTCCTGGCGATCGCCATCGCGTCGTCCTCGGGGCCGACCGCGCCGTCCGAGCCGGGCACCACGGGAATGCCGAGCTTCCTGGCCGTCTTCTTGGCCTCGATCTTGTCGCCCATCAGGCGGATGTGCTCGGCCTTGGGGCCGATGAAATGCAGATTGTGCTCGGAAAGGATTTCGGCGAAGCGCGCGTTCTCGGAGAGGAAGCCGTAGCCGGGATGCACGGCATCCGCGCCGGTGATCTCGCAGGCCGCGAGCAGCGCGGGCACGTTGAGATAGCTGTCCTTGGACGGCGGCGGCCCGATGCAGACGCTCTCGTCCGACAGGCGCACATGCATGGCGTCGGCGTCGGCAGTGGAGTGCACGGCGACGGTCGCGATCCCGAGCTCCTTGCAGGCGCGCAGGATGCGAAGGGCGATCTCGCCGCGATTGGCTATGAGGATCTTGTCGAACATGGTGTCCTTAAGGGACTGGCGCGCGGGAGGCGGCTAGGGCGGCTGACCGCCCACGACCATTACTCTATGATGACGAGCGGCTCGCCGTACTCGACCGGCTGGCCGTCTTCGACCAGAATCTGCGTCACCGTGCCGGCGCGCGGCGAGGGGATCTGGTTCATGGTCTTCATGGCTTCGATGATCAGCAGCGTCTGGCCGACCGAGACCTTGCTGCCGACCTCGATGAACGGCTTGGCGCCGGGCTCCGGCGCCCAATAGGCGGTGCCGACCATCGGCGAGATCACCGCGCCCGGATGCTTCGACAGGTCGGCCGCGGCTGGCGCGGCGGCAGCTGCGGCCGCCGGCAGGACGGCGGGACCGGCCGCCATCTGCATCGGCATGGTGGCGGCTACGCTGATGTTGCGGGCGACGCGCAGGCGAAGGCCGGCCCGTTCGATCTCGATCTCGGTGAGGCTGGTCTCATCGAGCAGAAGTGCGAGCTCGCGGACGAGCGCGGAATCCTCGCTGGAAAACTTTACGGCTGCTTTGTCGTCTGGCTGGCGCGCCATGTTCTGATCCGAATGTTCTGTGTGAAGAGGGAGCGTCAGGCTTTGGGCTTGATGCCGAGCTTGGCGGCAAGGCCCTGGATCGCGAGGCGGTAGCCCTCGATGCCGAAACCGCAGAGCGAGGCGAAGGCCGCGCGCGCGGTGTAGGAATGGTGACGGAAGCTCTCGCGGGCGTGGATGTTGGTCACGTGCACTTCGACGGTCGGGATCTGCACCGCGAGCAGCGCGTCGTGCAGCGCGATCGAGGTGTGCGAATAGCCGCCGGCATTGATGATGATGCCCTTCATCTTGCGGGCATGCGCCTCGTGGATGAAGTCGATCAACTCGCCTTCGCGGTTGGACTGCCGGCAGTCGGCCTTGAGGCCGTACGCCGCCGCCGCTTCGCGGCACAGCGTTTCGACGTCGGCCAGCGTCGCGTGGCCATACTTCTCGGGCTCGCGCGTCCCCAACATGTTGAGGTTCGGCCCGTTGAGAACGAGGATCGTGTCGGTTGCTGGTTCGGCCATTCCAATCCCGCAAGAGGTGCTTCGGCGTGGCGGGGGTTATAGGTAACAAAGCGCCCTAGGGGAAGCCTTGAAGGACCTCCCAGGGGGCTTCAAACAGCTCATCCGGGGTGCAAAAACCTGTGCGGAAGCTACGGAAATTGCTTGTTAACCAGTTCTAATCGTGGCTGCCGGGCGGGATAGGCAGGGGAGGCCGCCCAATAGGCCAAAAGCCCCTGCCGATCTCTCGGCAAGGGCTTATCGGGCGTCAGCCAAGCGGCTTAGCCTTCGATGATGTACACGATCTCGCGCGTCTGCGGACGGACGATGATGTACTGTCCGCGGACGTAGATCACGTCATAGCCGCGCCACTCCGGATAGATTTCCACGATCCGGGGCGGCAGCGGATGGAAGCGAACGGATGCCGGGATCGCGGCGCCGACCGAGATGTTGAAGTTGACGTTCGTGGTCTCTTCGATCTTGGTCGACTTGATCGCCGTTGAGATCTCGGTCCGCTTCTCGGCAGGCGGTGCCGCAGCGGTCGCAGGCGCGGCGCCGGTCGTGGTCTGAGACTTGGTGTCGGCAGCCTTGCTGTCCGCGCCCTTGGTCTGGGCGTTCATGTTGCCGCTCTTGGTGTCAGTCTCGGTGCTCTTGGACTTGTCCATCTGGGACTTGTCCATCGTGCTCTTGGACTTGTCCTGCGCGCCCTGGGCGTGCTCACCCTTCGTCGCGCCGGCCTTCTCGTCAGCCGCGTTCTTGTTCATCGTGCCGGATTTTTCCATCCCGCCTGACTTTTCCATCGCACCGGATTTCTCCGTCGCGCCAGACGACTTCTCCTCGGCTGCTCCGCCGGGCTTCATGGCGCCGCCAGCCTGGCCGACGGTGCCCCTCTCGGGAGCGGCTTCCTTGCCCATCGCGCCACGTTCAGCTGCGCCACCGGCGGGTTGCGAATGTTGCGTCGGCTGCGCGCCGGCCCCGCCACCGCTATCGCGGTTCATGGTGCCCTGTGCGTTCGCCAGCCCGGTGCCTGCGACGAGCGCGAGCGCGGCGACCGAGATCATAAAGCGGTTAGACATCAAATTTCTCCTCACGTGTTTCTTTGCGTCATTGCCCGCGCCACCAACGAAAGGAGATTTGAGTTGTTCCGGAACATCGGCGGTTCCGGGGTATTTGTTTCTTAAACGCGAGATGAATGCGCGCGCCGGATTCGCGCCAGAATTCGCGCAAAGCTGCGGTCAACGAAAAAGGCCGGCTGTTCAGCCGGCCTCGTCGCATGCGCAGATTGTGAAATGCGGGATCAGCAGGTCGCCTTGTTAGCAAGTCGCCTTGCCGCAACGGGCAACGCCGATCTTTTCCTTCAGGCCTTCGAGGCCGACGGCGCCGATCACGATCTGCTTGCCGATCACGTAGCTCGGCGTGCCGTTCATACCCATCGCTTCGGCGAGCTTGAAATTCTCCTCGATGGTGGCGCGCACCTCGGGGCTGCCGATGTCCTTCTCGATCTTGGCGGTGTCGAGGCCGGCTTCCTTGGCCGCCTGCAGCGCGCGCGCCTTGTCGGCGGCGCCACGGCCGCCGAGCAGCTTCTGGTGGAAGTCGAGGTACTTCTTGCCGGTGGGATCCTGCATGCGCACGGCGACCGCGACCTGCGCCGCTTCGACCGAGCCCTGGCTCAGCACCGGAAACTCCTTCAGCACGACCTTCAGCTTCGGATCGGCCTTCATGAGGTCGAGCATGTCGCCCATCGCGCGCTTGCAGTAGCCGCAATTGTAATCGAAGAACTCGACGAAGGTGACGTCGCCGTCCTTGTTGCCGAGCACGACCTGGCGCGGCGAGTTGAAGATCGCATCGGAGTTCTGCGCGATGCTGGCTTCGTGCTTCTGCGTTTCGGCCGCGGCCTGGCGCTTGGTGAGCTCGGTCATCGCTTCCTCGAGCACCTCGGGATGGGTGACGAGATAATTCTTGATGATCGCCTCGATGTCGGTGCGCTGGGCATCCGAGAAGCTGTCGGCCGACGCGGGAACGGCTGCGCCGAACATGGCGAGCGCGAACAGCGCGGGAGCAAGCAGGCGCAGCGAAGGCATAGGCAAATCCTCTTATCGAAAGCTGGTTTCGGAAAACGTCCCGGCGGACTTAAGCTCGGTGTCGTGACGTCGTGGTGTCAGGCGTCGTCTTGGTCGCGTTAGTTGCGCGGCGGCTTGGCCGCCACGATGTCGTCGGCCTTGACCCATCCGGGCGTGCCGACGGCGAAACGGGTTTTCGCGCGCGTGGCGAGCTCGCGGGCGGTCTTGTTGTCGCCGCGCAGATAAGCGGCCTGCGCCGACGCCAGATCCGCCTCGGCATAGTCGCCCTTCCGGCCATAGGCCATCGCGAGCTGCATATAGCCGAGCGCAGCCTCCGGTTCCCGTGCCACCGCGGCCCGGAGAATCCGAACGGCATCATCGGTGTAGGCCTTATTATCCGATCCAACCAGAGCCTGCCCAAGTAACATCTCGATGAGGGGGGCGTTGTTGGACAGCTGCACCGCCTTGCGCAGGGCAGGGATCGCTTCGGCCGGCTTGCCGCCCTCCAGCAGGGCCTGGCCGCGCACCTCGTAGAAATACGGGTTGTTCGGCTGGACCTGGATCAGCGCGTCGATCTGGGCCAGGGCGCTGCGTAAATCGCCGTGCAGATAGGTGCTGATGGCGCGGGCATAGCGCGCCGGCATGCTGTCGTTCGTCTGGGGATAGCGGCGGTAGACCGTCTCCGGCCGCTCCATGAACGCGGAGATCTTGGCGCGCGCCATGTCGTGGCGGAGCTGGAGCGCGGGATCGTCCTTTTTGTCCCAATAGGGGCTGGAACTGGCGAATTCCTGAAGCGACGCGACGCGCTCGGCGGGCATCGGATGCGACTGGAGATAGGGATCGGCGCCGCGGGACGCGAACAGGCTCTCGCTGGTGAAGCGCTTGAAGGTCTCGTACATGCCCTTCGGAGACTGCTGGGTCGCGGTCAGGAATTTCACGCCGGCGCGGTCGGCGTTCTCCTCCTGCTGGCGCTGATAGGACAGCAGCGTGCGGCGGATCATCTCCTGCGGTCCGGCGATGGCGGCGGCACCGGCATTGGCGAGGCCGTTGTTGCCGGCGCTGTTGCTGCCTCGGGTGCTACCCACGGCAATCGCTCCGGCCCCGAGCAGCATGGCGATGATCATCTGGGTCTGTGCGTTGGCGAGCTGTTCGCGCAGCTTGGACAGATGGCCGCCGGCCAGATGCCCGGTCTCGTGCGCGAGCACGCCGATGATCTGGTTCGGCGTCTCCGACTGCATGATCGCGCCGTAATTGACGAAGATGCGGCGGCCGTCCGCGACGAACGCGTTGAACGAGCTTTCGTTGATGATCACCATCTGGATGTTCTGCTTTTCCAGACCGGCAACGCGCAGGATCGGGCGCGTGTATTCGCGCAGCAGCTGCTCGGTCTCGGTGTCGCGCAGGATCGGCGGTCCCTTGGCCTGCGCATGCGCGGCCGGCATCGGCAACAGCGCGATCGCCGCGGCAGTGACGAGGGCGGTGAGGGCGGAGGCCTTCTTGCGCAATGCGATCTGGAGCAACATCAGGCGGTCTGGGTCAAACGGTCTTGATCAAGCAGTTTCGTGATTGGTTTTTGGCGATTGGCGGCGGACCGGATACGAGATATGCCCTTATGAGCCGTACAATGCGGCCAGTCTGGGGCGCAAGCGCCCCGTTTCCGGGACCGAACCGACCGGTTCGCCAGCGAATAGCAGAATTCGATGCACGATGCGACATTGAGGAACCGGGTGGGGCAGTGGCTCGAGCCCTCCCGCCGCAGCGATGTTCCCCCGTTCATGGTGATGGACGTGATGGCCGCCGCGGCCCGAATCGAGGCGGCAGGCGGCCATGTCATCCACATGGAGGTCGGCCAGCCCGCAACCGGCGCCCCACAGACCGCGATCGCGGCCGCCCATGCGGCGCTCGAGGCGGGGCGGATCGATTACACCTCCGCGCTCGGCATCCCCTCATTGCGCGAACGCATCGCGCGCCACTATCGCGATGCCTATGGCTGTGATGTCAGCCCCGAGCGGATCGTGGTGACGACAGGCTCCTCCGGCGGTTTCATCCTGGCTTTCCTGTCGATGTTCGCGCCCGGCGACCGCGTCGCCGTGACGGTGCCGGGCTATCCGCCCTACCGCCACATCCTCACCGCGCTCGGTTGCGAGCCGGTGCTGATCGAGACCACCAATGACACGCGCCACGCGCTGACCGGCGAGGCGCTGCTGGCGGCGCATCGCAAGGCGCCGCTCAAGGGCGTGCTGGTCGGTAGCCCCGCCAATCCGACCGGGACGATGATGTCCCGCGAGGCGCTCGCCGGCCTGATCGCTGCGGCGGAAGACGCCGGCATCCGCTTCATCTCGGACGAAATCTATCACGGGCTCGACTACGCGTTTCCGGCGGCAACGGCGGCGGCGCTGTCGGAGCACGCACTCGTGATCAACTCGTTCTCGAAATATTTTTGCATGACGGGCTGGCGCGTCGGCTGGATGGTCGTGCCCGAGATCCTGGTGCGGCCGATCGAGCGGCTGCAGCAGAACCTGTCGATCTCGGTGCCGTCATTGTCGCAAATCGCGGCCGAAGCGGCCTTCGACGGCGCGGCCGAGATGGAGGAGATCAAGCACGGCTATCAGGAAAACCGGCGCATCCTGATCGAGGGATTGCCCAATGCGGGCCTCAGCAAGTTCCTGCCTGCCGACGGCGCCTTCTATCTCTATGCCGACGTCTCGGACTTCACCTCGGACAGTTTCGAGTTTGCCAAGCAGATGCTGGAGCAGGCGCACGTTGCGGCCACGCCGGGTCTCGATTTCGATCCGATCCATGGTCGTTCGTTCATACGGCTCTCCTATGCGCGTTCGGCAGCGGAGATGCGGGAGGCAGTTGACCGGATCGCTCACTGGCTTAAATAGCCGCGAGTTTTCGACAGCCGTTTCGACACCAGCCCTGCGGAGTTCAACTTTGTCTGACCGTTCCCTCGCGTCCGTCGCCACGCCGCATTCTCCTCTCGCCGCATTGATGTGGCCGACCCGTCCGGGTGAAACCGTCGGCGCACTTCGCGCCGTCGTGCTGATTGCGCTCGGCACCGCCTTGATGGCGCTATCAGCCAAGGTGAATCTGCCACTGCCTTACGTGCCCATGACCCTGCAGACGCTGGTCGTGCTGATGATCGGCGCCGCCTATGGCTGGCGCCTTGGCAGCGCAACCATGATCGCCTACCTCGCCGAAGGCGCGATGGGGCTGCCGGTGTTCGCCGGCCCGGTCGGTGGAATTGCACCGCTGGTCGGCCCGACTGCCGGCTACCTGTATGGCTTCGTGCTGGCTGCCTTCATCACCGGCTGGCTGGCCGAGCGCGGCTGGGATCGCAACGTCGTGTTCCTGTTTGGAGCAATGGCGCTCGCCCATGTCGTCATCTTCATCGCCGGCTTCGGCTGGCTGGCCTACGTCATCGGCCTTGGCGCAACCAAGGCTTGGGCGGTCGGCGTCGCGCCGTTCATTGCGGCATCGGTGGTCAAGAACGCGCTGGGCGCCGCGCTGATGCCGGCGGCCCGCCGGATCGTCGATCGACGCGGGTAAAGCGCACCATTCCGAGCAGTTCCGATTGACAGAGCCGGCCAAGTTGATCTTGGCTGGCTCTGAGTTTGAGGGGGAGTGAAACAATGACGACGACAACGATGGCGGGGGCGCCGGTCGCGCCGGCCGCCGCCAAGCCTTGGTACAAGGTTCTCTACGTCCAGGTGCTGATCGCCATCGTGCTCGGCGCCCTGGTCGGCTGGCTGTGGCCGTCGCTCGCCACCAACGAGTGGATCAAGGCGATGGGCGACGGCTTCATCAAGCTGATCAAGATGGTGATTGCGCCGATCATCTTCTGCACCGTGGTCTCCGGCATCGCGCATATCCAGGACGCAAAGAAGGTCGGCCGCATCGGCGTCAAGGCGCTGGTCTATTTCGAGGTCGTCTCGACCTTCGCGCTGGTGATCGGACTCATCATCGGCAACCTGGTGAAGCCGGGTGCGGGCTTCGGCAGCGCCGCCGCCAACGCGCAGGCCGTCGCCAACTACGCCAAGCAGGCCGAGGGCCAGAGGTCGGTCGACTTCATCCTGCACATCATCCCCGACACCGTGGTCGGCGCCTTCGCGCAAGGCGAGATCCTGCAGGTGTTGCTGTTCTCGGTGCTGTTCGGCTTCGCCATCATGGGCCTCGGCGAGCGCGGCCATACCATCCGCAGCTTCATCGATGACGCCGCGCATGCGGTGTTCGGAGTCATCTCCATCGTGATGCGCGCGGCGCCGATCGGCGCCTTCGGCGCAATGGCCTACACCATCGGCAAGTTCGGCACCGGGGCGATCCTCAACCTGGTCGGCCTGATCGCGACGTTCTACGTCACCGCGGCGCTGTTCGTATTCGTCGTGCTCGGAACCATCGCGCGCCTCGCCGGCTTCTCCATCTTCAAGTTCCTCGCCTACATCAAGGACGAGCTGCTGATCGTGCTCGGCACCTCGTCCTCGGAAAGCGCGCTGCCTTCCTTGATGGAGAAACTCGAGCGCCTCGGTTGCTCGAAGTCGGTGGTCGGCCTCGTGGTGCCCACGGGCTATTCGTTCAATCTCGACGGCACCAACATCTACATGACGCTGGCGACGCTGTTCATCGCGCAGGCGCTTGGCTTCGATCTCACCTTCGGCCAGCAGCTCACCATCCTGGTGGTGGCGATGCTGACCTCGAAGGGTGCCTCCGGCATCACCGGCGCGGGCTTCATCACGCTGGCCGCGACGCTCGCCGTGGTCGATCCGCGCCTCGTGCCGGGCATGGCGATCGTGCTCGGAATCGACAAGTTCATGAGCGAGTGCCGCGCGCTGACCAACCTCTGTGGCAACGGCGTGGCCTGCGTGATCGTCGCCTGGTGGGAAGGTGAGCTCGACCGCGACAAGCTCAACGCCAACCTCGCCAGGCAGATCGATCCGACCGACCTGGAAACGGCCGTCACGACGGACTGATCTGCCGGTGGCGGCGCCGCGCGCCGTCAGACCTTGAAGTAGTAGGGCTGGTCGAGATCCTCGATCAGCCCTTTTTCTTTCGGCGCCCAGCCGAGCAAAGCGCGCGTCCTGGCGCTTGAGGTCGGAACGTCGATGCCGGCGAACTGTGCGAACCAGCCGAAATGCGCGGCTGCTTCCTCAGGCGATTTGGACACGACGGGGACGCCGAGCCTTCGGCCGATCAACTCGGCAATCGCCTTGAACGGCACGCCTTCCTCGGCGATCGCATGATAGCGCCGCGCGGTCGCACCTTGCTCCAGCGCGAGACGATAGACGCGCGCGGCGTCGAGGCGGTGCGCGGCCGGCCAGCGGTTTTGGCCTTCACCGATATAGGCGGCGGCGCCTTTCTCCCGGGCGAGCGCGATCAGGCGCGGCACGAAGCCGTGGTCGCCCTCGCCATGGGTCGTGGGCGGCAGCCGCACGATGCCGGTGCGGACGCCGCGCTCTGCGAGGTCTTCGGCGGTGGCTTCCGAGACGCGCGGAAAGTGGCGGGCCGCCGCATCGTCTTCGGTCGCGAGCCGTCCGGGCGCCAGCAGCGCCACACCTGATGTGACGATGAGAGGGCGGTCGGAGCCTTTGAGTTCCTCGCCGAGCGCCAGGATCGCGCGACGGTCGAGCTCGCAATTGTCGGCGAATTTCGAGAAGTCGTGGTTGAAGCCGAGATGCAGGACACCGTCCGAAGCGGCGGCGCCGCTGCGTAAGGACGCATGATCCTCCAGCGACCCACGATGGATCTCGGCGCCCATCGTGGTGAGCGCTGCGACGCCGGCATCGGAGCGGGCGAGGCCGAGCACGCTATGGCCGGCGGCCATCAGGTCTCGAACGACGGCGGAGCCGACGAAGCCGGTGGCACCGGTAACGAAAACACGCATGCGAATTCTCCTGGGGTTGGTGGAGAGAACCATCTGCGTTAGAGTTATCCGGGTAAAGTAGTGACGTTATCAGGGTATAATCGCTAACAGGATGAGCGAGAGCACTGCCGCCGAGAACCTGCTTGGGGTCTATCTGAAGGACCGTCGCACCCGGCTCGATGCAGCCGCGTTCGGCTTCTCCGGCAGCCGCAGGCGCACGCCGGGTCTGCGCCGGGAGGAAGTGGCCCAGCGCGCCAATATCAGCTCGACCTGGTACACTTGGCTGGAGCAGGGCCGCGGCGGGGCGCCGTCGGCCGACGTGCTCGACCGGATCGCGCGCGCGTTGATGCTGACCGATGTCGAGCGCGAGCACCTGTTCCTGATCGGCCTCGGCCGCCAGCCCGAGGTGCGCTACCAGGCGAGCGAAGGCGTCTCACCGCGGCTGCAACGCGTGCTCGATGCGCTCTCATTCAGCCCGGCGCTGGTACGCACCGCGACCTGGGACGTCGTCGCCTGGAATCGCGCCGCAAGCGTCGTGCTGACCGACTACGGCGCGATCCCGCCGGGACAGCGCAACATCCTGCGCTTCATCTTCTGCGATCCGCGCGTGCGCGCCGCGCAATATGACTGGGACAGTGTGGCACGCTTCGTGGTGGCCGCATTCAGGGCAGACGCGGCGCGAGCAGGTGCCGTCTCGCATGTCGCCGATTTCGTCGACGAGCTCTGTCGGACAAGTCCGGAATTCGCGGCGCTCTGGCGCGACAATGACGTGCGCCATCATGGCGACGGCACCAAGCGGCTGCGGCATCCCGTTCACGGCACGATGTCGTTCGAATATTCGAGCTTCAATGTCGAGGGCCGCTCCGATCTCAGCATGATCGTCTACAATCCGGCGACGCCTGAAGACGCCGACCGCATCAGGAAGATGCTGGCCGAGCGCGCCGACAGCTAAAAGCGCTCAGGCCGGTATGGCGTCGGATCGATCGCCGGCGTCTCGCCGCTCATCATCTCGGCGAGCAGGCGGCCGGTCGCGGGCCCGAGCGTAAAGCCCTGGTGGCCGTGGCCGAAATTCATCCAGAGGCCCGGGTGACGCGGCGCTTGCCCGAGCACCGGCAGCATGTCGGGCGTGCAGGGGCGGGTGCCGAACCACGGGTCGGGCTCGACCCGCTTGCCGAGGTCGATCAGCTCTCGCGCGGAAGCTTCGGCACTGGCGAGCTGCACGGGCGTTGCGAGCGCGTCCATGCCGGTCAATTCCGCACCCGTGGTGATGCGGATGCCCTTCGCCATCGGACCCATGGCGTAGCCGCCGGCCTTGTCGACCAGCGGCAGATCGAGTGATGCGCCGCCGCTGTAATGCATGTGGTAGCCGCGCTTGCGCACCAGCGGAATGCGGTATCCGAATTTGTGCAGCAGATTGGGCGACCAGGGCCCCAGCGTCACGACGGCGGCCGCAGCGTCTATGGTTCCTTGGTCCGTATCGACCGACCAGTCGGTCGCGGTCTGCCGCAAGGTCTGGGCATCGCCGAGCACGATGGTGCCGCCGAGGCGCTCGAACAGCTCGGCATACGCCGTGACCAGTGCGCCGGGATCGGACACGGTCCAGGTGTCGAGCCAATGGATCGCGCCGGGCAGGTCGTCGCGCAGAATCGGTTCGGCCTTGGCGAGCTCGGCCCCCGAGAGCGCGCGAAACCTCACGCCGAATTCGCGCTGGTCTTGTTCCGCCGCCTTGACGGCGAGATCGAAGGAGGCTGCGTCGCGATGCAGATGCCGGTAGCCCGCGCGGCGGATCAGATTGTCGGCATGGGCTTCGCGAATGAGGATGTCGTGCTCCGCCGTCGCGTAGGCGATCAGCCGCGCCCAGGCGTCGATCGCCTCGCGATGCCGCTTCGGCGCCGAATGCCACCAGTAGCGGAGCAGGGGCTCGATATGGAGATGAAGCGACGACAGGCTGTAGCGCACGTCGTTGGTGCGGCCGGTCGCGATCTTCAGGAGCGAAGCGAGGTCGCGCGGCATCGGATAGGGGCGCACGGCTTCGGCCTGGATCATCCCGGCATTGCCATAGCTGGTCTCGCGGCCCGGCTCCCTGCGGTCGACGAGCGTGACCGACCAGCCGCGCTGCCGGAGGTGCAGCGCCGCGCTCACGCCGATCATGCCGCCGCCGAGAACAATTGCGCTTTGCATCGAAACTGACCTCGCTAAATCAAAACCGCCCGGTTTGGCCGGGCGGTTTCAACTGCTTTGTTCGCTCTACTCGCCGCCGCCGAACCGGCGAGACCACCAGCCGGCGCGACGCGGCGCGGCCGGAGTTTCGGTTGCCGCTTCCGGCGCGGGTTCAGCGGCTGGTGCGGGCGGGGCAACCGGCTCTGGCGCTGCCGCAACCGGTGTTGCCGGCTCGCTCGCGCTGCTCGACAGGAAGCTCACCTTTTCCCGGACCGTGGAGCGGCGACGCGCAGCCTTGTCGTCGGCCGGCTCTTCGTCCGCGGCGGCAGGAGCGGGCTCAGGCTGGGCCGGCGCCTCAATCTGCACCTCGGCGCGCGGCTCGGGCTGGCTGACCTCAGGCTCGGCGGTGGTGTGTTCGGCCTGCGCGATCGAGGGCGCAGCCTCGCCGCCAAAGCTGTCGAAATCGGCGACGGCATCGGTCGCTTCCGACGGCGCATTGGCTGCGAGCTCGTCGCCGATGGAGCCGGCGAGACCTTCCTCGTTGCCACCGCGACGGCGGCGTCCACCGCGACGACCACGCCGGCGACGGCGATCGCCGTTGCCCTGCTGCTCGCTGCGGGCCGCCTGGTCCTCACCTTCCTCGCCGTCCTGTTCGGACTCGGAATCCTCTTCACCTTCGCTGGCCGCCACGGCCGCTTCGGAAGACGCCGGAGCGCCATCCTCGCGCAACTCGCCGTCGCGCGGGGCACCGCGGCCGCGCCGACGCCGGCGGCGCTTGCGGCGCTGGCCATCCTGGTCGGAAGCCGCTTCGCCGCCAGCCTGCTCCTCGGCGAGGCCTTCGGTTTCTTCGGTCTCGACCTCGGATTCCAGCTCCGGATCGAATTCCTCGTCGTCATAGACTTCTTCGGCTACGGGCGGCGGGCTTGCGGCGGCCTGTGCCGCCAGCAGCGCCTTCGCCGCTTCCAGCGTATGCACCTGCTCGCCGCGGTCGATGAGATAGGCCTGCGGTCCGCTGACGCTGGGGTCGGCGATGACGGCCAGCGTGACCTTGAAGCCGTTCTCGAGGTCGCGCAGATGGCCGCGCTTGTGGTTCAGCACATAGAGCGCGACGTCGGTGCGGGTGCGGACCACGAGATTGTGGGTCGCGCCCTTCATCAGGATCTCTTCGAGGCCGCGCAAAAGCTGGAGCGCAACCGAGGAGACCGAGCGGACATGGCCGGTGCCGCCGCAATGCGGGCAGGGATCGGTCGAGGATTCCAGCACGCTGGCGCGGATGCGCTGGCGCGACATCTCGAGCAGGCCGAAATGCGAGATGCGGCCGACCTGGATGCGCGCGCGGTCCTGCCGCAGGCAATCGGACAGCTTGCGCTCGACCGCGCGGTTGTTGCGCTTCTCGTCCATGTCGATGAAGTCGATGACGATCAGGCCGGCGAGGTCGCGCAGACGGAGCTGGCGGGCGACCTCTTCGGCCGCTTCCAGATTGGTCTTGAGCGCGGTGTCCTCGATATGGTGCTCGCGGGTCGATCGTCCGGAGTTGACGTCGATCGAGACCAGCGCCTCGGTCTGGTTGATCACGATGTAGCCGCCGGAGCGCAACTGCACGGTCGGAGAGAACATCGCGTCCAGTTGGCTCTCGACGCCCATGCGCGAGAACAGCGGCTGGCCGTCGCGATATTGCTTCACCGCGCTGACATTGGCGGGCATCAGCATCTTCATGAAGTCGCGCGCTTCGCGGTAGCCGGACTCACCGGCAACCGAGATCTCGTCGATCTCCTTGTTGTAGAGGTCGCGCAGCGAGCGCTTGATCAGCGAGCCTTCCTCGTAGACCAGGGTCGGGGCCTGCGACTTCAGCGTCAGGTCGCGCACCGTCTCCCACATCCGGATCAAATATTCGAAGTCGCGCTTGATCTCGGGCTTGGTGCGGGCGGCGCCGGCGGTGCGCAGGATGATGCCCATGCCCTCGGGCACGTCGAGATCCTGCACAACTTCCTTCAGGCGGGAACGATCCTGCGCGCTGGTGATCTTGCGGCTGATGCCGCCGCCGCGCGCGGTGTTCGGCATCAACACGGCATAGCGGCCGGCGAGCGAGAGATAGGTGGTCAGCGCCGCGCCCTTGTTGCCGCGCTCTTCCTTGACGACCTGCACCAGCATCACCTGGCGGCGCTTGATGACTTCCTGGATCTTGTACTGGCGGCGCGGGCGGAAGGTGCGCTCCGGCACTTCCTCCATCACGTCGTCGCCGCCGACGGATTCGACGTGTTCCTCTTCGGCTTCCTCGCCGTCCTCGTCCTCGTCGTCTTCCTCATCGGACTCCTGATGACGAGCATCAGTGCTTTCGCCATCAGCGTAGACGGCATCGGCCGGTTCGGTGGAGGCGGTCACGGCTTCGGCGAGAGCCTCGGCATGGGCTTCGGAGGCGACAGCCTCCTGCGGTTCGGAAGCGGTCTCGGTCGCGACCACGGGCTCGGCGCCGAAGGCTGCGACAGGCGCGGGCGTTTCGTCGGCATGATCATGGTCGTGATGATCGTGCTGGCTGTCGTGGCCGTGGTCATGATCGTGATGATGGTCGTCGTGCCCATGATCGTGATGATCATGGCCTTCGTGGTCATGATCGTGGTGATCATGATCGCCATGTTCGTGGTCTTGATGCTCGTGGCCTTCGTGCTCGCCGTGATGCTCCGTCTCGGCGTGCAGGTGCTCGCCCTCGTGCGGCGCGCCCTCGGTGTGCAGGACCTCGCCCTCGACCGGCTGGGCCGCTGGATCGGCGCCGGCCTCGAGGCCCTCAACGATGTCGCTGCGGACGCGTTCGCCCTGACTGCGGCGGCGGGAATTGCGGTGGCGCGACCGGCGGCGGCCGTGGGAGCGGTTCTCGCTCTCTTCCTCGGCTTCGCGATGGGCCTGTTCCTCGGCCTCGATCAGTGCCTGCCGGTCGGCGACCGGGATCTGGTAGTAGTCGGGATGGATTTCGCTGAAGGCGAGGAAGCCGTGGCGGTTGCCGCCATATTCGACGAAGGCGGCCTGGAGCGAGGGTTCGACCCTCGTGACCTTGGCGAGGTAGATATTCCCGCGCAGTTGCTTGCGTTGCGCGGTCTCGAAATCAAACTCTTCGACGCGATTGCCGCGGACCACGACGACCCGGGTCTCCTCCGGGTGGGTAGCATCGATCAACATCTTGTTGGGCATGTCTTAACTCTTGGCGGCGGCGGGCGCGATTCACCGTGGGCGCGATTAGCGCTGCCGGGTGCCGCGACGGTCCACCTGATTCGGGGGTGAGGGGAAGGCCGAAACGCCGTCTCTCGCGCCTTGCCGAAACGGAAGCTGGAGGGCCGAAGCGGCGCGCGGGATTGTCACTCCGCAGCGTCGCGAACGGTCCTTCAGAATTCGTCGGCACAGTCTGGCGCATCAAGCGTCGGCCCGTATGAAACATTGGGCGGCGGGGCCGCCCCTCAATCAGTTGCTGCTGGCCAGGCATGGCGCGAGCGCGCTCGCCTTGGGGATTACGAACCGCTCCCTTGGGATTAAGGGACCGGGTAACGAGTCACGTCGCTGTCAAAACCGTCCCGGAAACGCGGTGGTAACCAGGGACCGTCCGCCACCGGGGCTTGACCCGCTCCACCTCGCTGCCGCGCACCGCGCTGGTCTTTGAGGGGAACGGAAAAACGCTGGAATTCCCAAACCTTGAGAGTTCCGGCGCTGCACCGGGAGGCTGAACGCGACACAACCGGAAATATCGGCCGTCAGCACTCCGTACATACGTGGAATGGACCAACCGTGCAAGGGAGCGTCGCACGGCGGTCACAGTCGGGGAGTTTCGTATATCTGTCATTAAGCGGCGATTAACCCTGTGGTTCTATTGCGTTAGAAGGGCCGCTCGGAGGCACTGAATCGGTGACGAGCCGCACAAATCAAAGGGTTTTGCTGGGATGCGCGCTTCTGTGCGCCGCAGCATTCGTATGCGCTGATTCCTGGCGCCTGAGCGCGGCGGAAAGCCAGCCGCAACCCTCTGTTGCGGTAGCGAATTTTCCGACCGCCTCCGCCGCCCGGCTGGCCGGCGATGGCAAGCAGACCCGTTTCATCCTCGACATCGATCAGGCCGTCACCTTCCGCGCCGTGACGCTCGCCGACCCGTACCGGGTGGTGGTCGATGTGCCCCAAGTCAATTTTCAACTGCCTGCGGGCACCGGGGTCGAGGGGCGGGGACTGGTCAAGGCCTTCCGCTACGGGCTGGTCATGCCCGGCGGCTCGCGAATCGTGTTCGACCTGACAGGCCCGGCCAAGATCGCCAAGTCCTACGTGCTGGAGGCCGCCAATGGCCAGCCGGCCCGGCTCGTGCTTGAGCTGGAGGAGGTCGACCGGACCGCCTTCGTGCAGTCGCTCGTCCCCGAGAAACGCCCCGAACTGCGGCCCGCAATCGCCGACGCGCCGCCGGCAACGGTTCCGGCCGCCGCCGCTCCGGAAGCCGGGCAGCAAAAGGTCGACGGGCGCCCGATCGTTGTGATCGATCCCGGCCATGGCGGCATCGACAACGGCACGCAGTCGAGCGGCGAGAGCGAGAAGAACCTGGTGCTGGCCTTCGGCCTGGCGCTGCGTGACCGGCTGGAAAAGACCGGCAAATTCCGCGTGGTGATGACACGGGACGACGACACCTTCATTCCGCTCAACGACCGGGTCAAAGTCGCCCGCGGGCTCAAGGCCGCCTTGTTCGTCTCGATCCACGCCGACGCGCTGCCGAAGGCCGAGGGCGATGCGCAGGGCGCGACCATCTACACGCTGTCCGACAAGGCCTCCGACGCCGAGGCGCAGCGACTGGCGGACGCGGAAAACCGGGCGGACGCGATCGCCGGTTTCAACCTCGCGGAGGAGCCGACCGACGTCGCGGACATCCTGATCGACCTCACCCAGCGGGAAACTCGTACCTTTTCAAGCCGTTTTGCCCGCCTGTTGATGGGCGAAATGAAGTCGTCCGTGCGGATGCACAAGCATCCCCTGAAGTCGGCCGGCTTCCGGGTCCTCAAGGCGCCGGACGTGCCGTCGGTGCTGGTCGAGATCGGCTATGTCTCCAACAAGGGCGACCTCGAGCATCTGGTCTCCGAGGGCTGGCGGTCCAAGGCCGTGAGCTCGATGGCGCAGGCGATCGACGGGTTCCTGACCAAGCGGATGGCCACGGCCGGATCGTCAAATTGACGACCGGGGGATCGTCGAATTGACGACCGGGGGACGTCGAATTGAGAGGGATTTTCCGTCCCGTTGCAAAAGCCCTAGTTTGGCCACAGCGGGCGCTTTATAAAAATGCCGCAGGGGGTTCCGGAATCGGCGAGAATCCCGTTCGGCAAGCGTCTTGGGTCCGGCACTGATGTAATTGAGTAGGCCGGTGAATTCGCGACGTGGAGTTGGCGCCTGTTTTGGGTGCCTTGAGCTGATCCAGAGTTTGAACGGATAAACATATAATGCGCTTGCTGGTGCGGTTCATGGGCTTCCTGTTCGCCGCGGGAACGGTGGTGTTCCTTGTCGGTGTCGGGGCCGTGGCAGGCCTGATCTGGCATTTCTCCAAGGACTTGCCGGACTACTCTCAGCTTCAGGATTACGAGCCGCCGGTGATGACCCGCGTGCACGCGGTCGACGGCTCGCTGCTCGGCGAATACGCCAAGGAGCGCCGGCTGTACCTGCCGATCCAGGCGGTGCCGAAGCTCGTGATCAACGCCTTCCTCGCGGCCGAGGACAAGAATTTCTACGAGCATGGCGGCATCGACTACACCGGCATGGCGCGCGCCGGCGTGCTCTTCATCCAGAACTACGGCTCGAACCGGCGTCCGCAGGGCGCCTCCACGATCACCCAGCAGGTCGCCAAGAACTTCCTTCTGACCAACGAGGTCTCCTTCGCCCGCAAGATCAAGGAAGCCTTGCTGGCGATGCGCATCGAGAAGACCTACTCGAAGGACAAGATCCTCGAGCTGTACCTGAACGAGATCTATCTCGGCCTCGGCGCCTACGGCATCGCGGCCGCTTCGCTGGTGTATTTCGACAAGTCGGTGAACGAGCTGACGGTCGCTGAAGCGTCCTATCTGGCCGCGTTGCCGAAGATGCCCGCGACGCTGCATCCGGTGCGCAACCGCGACCGCGCCATCGAGCGCCGCAACTACGTCATCGACCGTCTGCTGGAGAACGGCTGGATCAAGCAGGCCGACGCCGACAAGGCGCGCAAGGAGCCGCTGGCCGTCACCAACCGTTCCAACGGTGCCCACACCTTCGCCGGCGAATATTTCGCCGAGGAAGTCCGCCGCGACATCTTCGAGCGCTACGGCGAGAAGAAGCTCTACGAAGGCGGTCTGTCCGTCCGCACCACGCTCGATCCGAAGATCCAGGTCATGGCGCGCAAGGCCATGGTCGCCGGCCTCGTGAACTATGATGAGCAGCAGGGCTATCGCGGTGCGATGAGCAAGCTCGATATTTCGGGCGATTGGGGCGTGAAGCTCGCCGAGATCAAGTCGCTTTCCGACATCTCGCCATGGCGCATGGCGGTGGTGCTGGAGACCAGCGACCAGTCGGCGCGCATCGGCTTCCAGCCGAACCGCGAGCTCGGCGGCGCCATCAGCAAGCAGCGCGAGACCGGCATCGTCACGGTCGACGGCGTGCGCTGGGCGAGGGCGGCCCAGGGCAATGCCAAGGGCAAGACCCCGACGTCGGTGGCGCAGGTGTTGCAGCCCGGCGACGTAATCTATGCCGATCCGCTCTACACCAAGGAGGGACAGCCGGTCGAAGGCCAGTACCGCCTGCGCCAGATCCCCGAAGTGTCCGGTGCGATGGTGGCGATGGATCCCTGGACCGGCCGCGTGCTCGCGATGGTCGGCGGCTTCTCGTTCGACCAGAGCCAGTTCAACCGCGCCACGCAGGCCTACCGGCAGCCGGGCTCGTCGTTCAAGCCGATCGTCTATTCGGCCGCGCTCGACAACGGTTATACGCCCTCGACCGTGGTGCTCGACGCGCCCATCGAAATCGACCAGGGCCAGGGCGCCGGCGTGTGGCGGCCCGAAAACTTCTCGTCCGGCAAATTCCAGGGACCCGTCACGCTGCGCAACGCGCTGCGGCAGTCGCTGAACACCGTGACGGTGCGCCTCGCGCAGGACATCGGCATGCCCCTGATCGGCGAATATGCGCGCCGCTTCGGCGTCTATGACGAACTGCCGAACTATCTGTCCTACGCGCTCGGCGCCGGCGAGACCACGGCGATGCGCATGGTCACGGCCTATTCGATGCTCGCCAATGGCGGTCGCCGGGTGAAGCCGACCTTGATCGACCGCATCCAGGACCGTTACGGCCGCACCATCTTCAAGCACGACCAGCGTGAATGCCGCGGCTGCGACGCGCCGGGCGGCTGGAAGAATCAGGTCGAGCCGCAGCTGATCGACCGCCGCGAGCAGGTGCTGGATTCCATGACCGCCTATCAGATCACCGAGCTGATGGAAGGCGTGGTCCAGGCCGGTACCGCAACCGTGGTCAAGGAGGTCGGCAAGCCGATCGCCGGCAAGACCGGCACCACCAACGAGGCCAAGGACGCCTGGTTCGTCGGCTTCTCGCCCGACGTCGCCGTCGCGATCTATATGGGCTACGACAAGCCGCGCGCGCTCGGTAGGGGCAACGCCGCGACCGGCGGCCATCTGGCCGCACCCATCGCGCGCGACTTCCTCAAGCTTGCGCTCGCCGACAAGCCCGCCGTTCCGTTCAAGGTGCCGGCCGGCATCAAGCTCGTGCGCGTCGTCTCCAAGACCGGCATGCGCGCCGGTCCCGGCGAGACCGGCGGAACCATTTTGGAAGCCTTCAAGCCGGGCACGGCGCCGCCGGACAACTATTCGGTGATCGGCGTTGCTGATGCCGACGGGCGCGGCGGCGTGCCGGCGTCGCAGCAGCAGCAGCCGGATTCCGGCTTCTTCATGCGGCCGGGCACCGGCGGGCTGTACTAGCGGATAAGACGGACGATCGCGGTTCCGGCGGTTGCGCTTTGCAGCCGCCGCCGCTACATCCCGATCTGAATTGCACGCGGGATTCCGCGAGATCAGAGAACAACATGCGCGCCGAAATCGAACGGTTGGTAGAAGAGATCAAGCAGTCAGTCGGGCTGCTGAGGAGGCATCTTTGACGTCGAGAAATCGACGGCGCGCCTCGCTGAGCTGAACAAGCTCGCAGAAGATCCCAACCTCTGGAACGATCCCCAGAAAGCCCAGAAGCTGATGCAGGAGCGCACCTCGCTTGAGGATTCGCTCTCGGGCATCGGCAAGGTCGAGCAGGAGCTCGAAGACGACATCGGCATGATCGAGCTCGGCGAGGCCGAGGGCGATGCGGGTGTCGTTGCTGAGGCCGAAGCCGCGCTGAAGAACCTCAAGAAGGAAGTCGCACGGCGCGAGCTCGAGGCGCTGCTGTCAGGCGAGGCCGATCGTTTCGATTCCTATCTCGAAGTCCATGCCGGCGCCGGCGGCACGGAGAGCCAGGACTGGGCGCAGATGCTGCTGCGCATGTACACGCGCTGGGCCGAGACGCACGGCTTCAAGGTCGAATTCCTCGAAGAGTCCGAGGGCGAAGAGGCCGGCATCAAGTCCGCGACGATCCAGGTCTCGGGCCACAACGCCTATGGTTGGCTGAAGACGGAGGCGGGCGTGCACCGGTTGGTGCGCATCTCGCCGTTCGATTCCAACGCGCGGCGGCACACCTCGTTTTCGAGCGTGCAGGTGTTCCCCGTCATCGACGACAGCATCAAGATCGACATCAAGGAAGCCGACGTCCGCGTCGACACCATGCGCTCGGGCGGCGCCGGCGGCCAGCACGTCAACAAGACCGAATCCGCGGTGCGCCTGACGCATATTCCGACCGGCGTTGCCGTGGTCTGCCAGGCCGGCCGCTCCCAGCACAAGAACCGGGCGCAGGCCTGGGACATGCTGCGCGCGCGGCTTTACGAGATCGAGCTGAAGAAGCGCGAGGAGAAGGCCGCCGCCGACCAGGCCGCCAAGACCGATATCGGCTGGGGCCACCAGATCCGCTCCTACGTGCTGCAGCCCTACCAGATGGTGAAGGACCTGCGCACCGGCGTGCAGACGTCCGACACATCGGGCGTGCTGAACGGCGAGCTCGACGACTTCATGGCCGCAACCCTGGCGCAGCGCGCCTTCGGCACCACCGGCGCCGACATCGAGGACGTCGACTGATGTCCCGCGTCGCCTTCATCGGGTTGGGGCGGATGGGCCACGGCATGGCCGGCCGCTATCTCGATGCCGGATTCACGGTGACGCTGTGGAATCGCAGCAAGGCAAAAGCGGACGACCTGATCGCGCGCGGTGCGCATTGGGCGACGTCGCCTGAGGATGCCGCGATCGATGCCGATGCGGTCGTGACCATGGTCGCCGATGACGACGCCTCGCGCGCGGTCTGGCTCGGGCCTGAGGGCGCGGCCAAGACGGCAAAGGCCGGCACCATTGCGATCGAGTGCTCCACCGTCTCCTATGACCACGCCCGCGAGATGGGCCGCGAACTGAACGCGCGCGGGCTGATCTACATCGACTGCCCCGTGACGGGATTGCCGGATGCGGCCGCGGCCGGAAAGCTGACGCTGCTCGCCGGCGCCGACGCAGCTGATCTCGAACGTGCGCGGCCGTTCCTCGAACCGATCGGCTCGACCGTCCGCCATTTCGGCGCGGTCGGCTCCGGCACGGTCTACAAGCTCATCAACAATCTCCTGGGTGCGATCCAGATCGCGGGCCTTGCCGAAGGCCTCGCCATCGCCGAACAGGCCGGGCTCGACATGAACCTGGTGCTGGAATCGATCCAGGCCGGCGTCGCCGCCAGCCCGCAGGTGCAGCGTCATTCCAAGCGCATGGTCGCCCGCGATTTCAGCGGCGCGACCTTTACGGCGGCGCTGCGGCACAAGGATGCCGCCTATGCGGTAAAGCTCGCCGAAAGCCTGCTCGCCGACAAGCCGCTGGTCTCGCGCGCCGCGGTCGAGTCCTACGCGCAGGCCAAGGCCGCAATGCCCGACGACGATGAAGGCAAGATGATCGAGCTGGTGTCGCGGCCGAAGAAGCCGACCTAGCTGGGCGCATCAACATGGGGCAGCCTCGTTCGGATCGCGGTCTCGGCATTGCCCTCGTCATCGCTGCCGCAGTTGCCTGGAGCACGGCGCCGTTCTTCACGCGCCTCTTGCCGTTCGATCCCTGGACCATCCTGTTCTGGCGCGGCCTGTTCGCGGGCAGCCTGATCAGCGTGTTTCTTGTCGTGATGCAGGGCCGCGCTGCGCTGTGGCAATTGGTCGTGCCGGGGAAGGGCGGCCTGCTCGTCGCGTCCTTGTCCGCGGTCGGCATGGTCTCGTTCATTCCCGCGCTTCAGATGACCAAGGTCATGAATGTGGCGGTGCTGATCGCCACCCAGCCCTTCGTTGCGGCTGCGCTGGCGTGGCTGTGGCTCGGCGAAGCCGCGACGTGGCGTACGCTGACCGCGAGCCTGATTGCCTTTGCCGGCGTGGTGATCACGGTCGGCGGCGTTCAGGCCGGCGCCGATCTCGGCGGCGTGGCGTTAAGCTGCCTGATGGTGCTCGCCATCTCCGCCATGACGGTCGTGGTCCGGCGCCATCGCGAGACGTCGATGGTGGCGGCAGCGGCGCTGTCGAACTTCTTGGGGAGCCTGGTCAGCCTTCCCTTCGCCCACGACATCGCTCATGTCGGCGGCAACGGCCTTGCCATCCTCGCGATGTTCGGCTGCCTTCAGGTCGCGCTCGGCCTGACCTTCTACATGCTCGGCTCGCGCTTGCTGCCATCAGGGCAGGCCTCGCTGATCGCGACGCTGGAAACGCCGCTGATGCCGTTCTGGATCTGGGTCGCTTTTCGCGAACTGCCCGCCGTTCACGCGCTCATTGGCGGCGCGCTGGTGATTGGAGCGGTGATCGCCGATATTGCCGGTGAAGCTCGCTCGCGGCGCCCCTCCTGAGCAAATTTGTCGGAAATCGGGTGGCGGACTGTCTCGCGCCGTCCTAGGCGGCAGGCTCGGCCGTCGAGGTGAAACACATGTCCCTGAACGACAACAGGATCGACGCGCGAGACTGGTCGCTGCTCGCGGTGCTCTCGGTTCTCTGGGGCGGATCGTTCTTCTTCAATGGCGCGGCGCTGCGGGAATTGCCGCCGCTGACGCTCGTGTTCCTGCGCGTCGCACTAGGCGCGGCCATTCTCCTGCCATTGCTCCGGATGCAGGGCATCGGGCTTCCCAAGGGAGTGACGGGCTGGAAGCCGTTCGTCGCCATCGGGCTGCTCAACAACGTCATCCCGTTCTCGCTGATCGTGCTCGGCCAGACCTTCATTCCGAGCGGACTGGCCTCGATCCTGAACGCGACCACGCCGCTCTTCACGGTGATGGTGATGGCGGCGGCCGGCGAAGAGGCCCTGCAGATCCGTCGGGTGGCCGGCGTGGCGCTCGGCCTCGCCGGCGTGATCATCCTGCGGGGATGGGGCATCGAGACCAGGCCGGGGCAGGGGTTCGGCATCCTGCTCTGCCTGGGCGGCGCGTTCAGCTATGGCTTTGCGGCGCTGGCCGCGCGGCGGCTGCTGAAGGACACGCCTCCGCTGGGAACGGCCACGTTTCAACTGATGGCGTCGACGGTGATGATGGCGGTCGTCGCCGGCGCAGTGGAGCAGCCGTGGTACCTTTCGATGCCGGGCCTGACGACCTGGCTCGCGGTGCTTGGCCTTGCCGCCCTCTCGACGGCGCTCGCCTATATCGTCTTCTTTCAGATCCTGCGGCGCTCGGGCGCGACCAATGTGATGCTCGTGACGCTGCTCATTCCCGTCACCGCCATCCTTCTGGGATGGCTGGTGCTCGGTGAGCCGATCTCCGCGCGCGAGATCGCGGGCGCCATCGTCATCGGCAGCGCACTGCTCGTGATCGACGGGCGCGCGCTGACACTGCTGCGGCGCATCGCGTAGGTTCCGGGTCCGTCGTTTCACGGCGCGGAAAATCGCGGCGCTTGCCAGCGGCGAACGGCCTTGCGACACTCTCAGCAAAACAAGACTACAAAACATAGGGGAGAGAACGATGCCGGGTCGTCGCGAAAGCCTTGCTGCCCTCGCCATTCTTGCTGCCGGCGTGCTCGTCACGGCACCGGCCTTGGCGCAGAAGAAATACGATCCCGGCGCCACCGATACCGAAGTCAAGATCGGCAACATCATGCCCTATAGCGGGCCGGCGTCGTCCTATGGCGTGATCGGCAAGACCGAGGCCGCCTATTTCAGGATGATCAACGACCAGGGCGGAATCAACGGCCGCAAGATCAACTTCATCAGCTATGACGACGCTTACTCACCGCCGAAGGCGATCGAGCAGGCGCGCAAGCTGGTCGAGAGCGACGAGGTGCTGCTGATCTTCCAGCCGCTCGGCACGCCCTCGAACTCCGCGATCATGAAATACATGAACGCCAAGAAGGTGCCGCAGCTGTTCGTCGCCTCCGGCGGCACCAAGTTCGGGGACCCCAAGAATTTCCCGTGGACCATGGGTTTCCAGCCGAACTACCAGAGCGAGGGGCGGATCTACGCAAAATACATTCGCGATCATTTCCCCAACAGCAAGGTCGCCGTGTTCTGGCAGAACGACGACGCCGGCAAGGACCAGTTCAAGGGCCTGAAGGACGGGCTCGGCGACAAGGCCGGCATGATCATCGCCGACAAGTCCTATGAGGTCAGCGATCCCTCGATCGACTCGCAGATCGTGGCGCTGCATGACTCGGGTGCCGACATTTTCTTCTCATGGGCCGCCCCGAAGGGCTCGGCGCAGGCAATCCGGAAGGTCGGCGAGCTCGGCTGGAAACCAAAGTTCTTCCTCGCCAATACCGCGACCTCGGTCGCCTCGGTGCTCAAGCCCGCCGGGCTCGACTATTCCAAAGACATCATCTCGACCGTCTATCTGAAGGATCCGACCGACCCGACCTGGGACAAGGACCCGGCGGTGGTGAAGTGGCGCGAATTCATGGACAAATATTATCCCGATGGCGACAAGGCCAACGCCAACAACATCTACGGCTATGTGCAGGCCGAGGCGATGGCGCAGGTGTTGAAGCAGTGCGGTGACAATCTCACCCGTGAGAACGTGATGAAGCAGGCCACTAGCCTGAAGAATTTCCACACCGACCTGATGCTGCCCGGGATCATGGTCAACACCTCCGCCGACGACTACTTTCCGATCGAGCAGATGCAGTTGATGCGCTTCAACGGGCAGGCCTGGGAGCTGTTCGGCGACGTCATCACCGGCGAGGTCGGCCACGAGCGGAGTCCGTAGTTCGGTTGTATGTGACCAACAGCGGTCGCGGTGTCCAACTCCGCTAAAGAAATGTCCTCCCGGGTGTGTTCTACTTCACATTGCAGCCGGGTCGGCCCAGCGTAGTCTTCCCTATTGTTCGGGCACCTGTGTCGACGCGCGCTGCGTCTCCACGATGTCCCTGATCTGAATTGTGCCCTGCCTCGGCGAGGGCAGAGCCATTCATGCAAGCGTCGCCTGCTATGTGGGAGCGCGTAACATGGACATCATTGAAGCGATCGTTACGAAGAGCCAATGGATTATTGCGATCTTGGCACTCTTTGTCGTTGCCTGGGCTCGCTTCAACTCTCCGCCCACCAATCGGTCCGGTACGACCTTCGCGCTGTTCTTCTGGGGGGTGATATTCTACTACGCCCTGATGATACCGCTCTGGCTGGTCGTCATGATCGGACTCGTCCAGGGCAGCATCGGGTTCGACTTCATCGTCGGCCAGGTGAAGGCGGTAGATCCAAAGGCGCAGGCGCAACTGGCTCAATATGCTCCGATCGTGGCCGTGCTCATCATCGTCGTCGCTTCGCAATTCCGGCAGGTGGCACGGATCGACCGGGCCGCGCGCGCATTTTGTGTCAGATTGGCCGCGATTCCGCGTGAAGCCGACCGACTCGCATTTGAACTCGCGCAAACCACGGGTTTCGTCCCGCGCGACGACCTTCGAAGCAAGGTGACCAAAATCGTTTCGGAGAATATCGGTCCGCAAGCGTTGAGTTTCAGCAGGGACGGTACTCTTCCCGACCGCTTCACAAGAGCCATCGGCCTTTACAACCTGTTCGTCGGACCCCGGCAGAATGCCGCGGCACTCGACTTCACCGGAAATGGCTATGGCCGATCCGCCTACGCCATGATCATACAATTGGGCGACGCGGTGGCGGCTCGTGCGGATGCCCGTTACGAAGAGATGATGCACGCCGGTCTTGCCTTTTTCACGTCGCCGCTTCCAACCCCGGAATTGAAGGACGCTTTGAACCGCAACATTGCTGAGGTCACCAACCTCACTTGCGGTCTCGTGTCTCGCTATGTCCTGTTTTGCGAAAGGACCCATAGCGGCCGATTGCAGCGGCTAGCGAGGATGGGCTTCGCCTACAGTCCGGGGCCGACCTTTGGGCTGGATCAATGGGCGACAACGATCTTCCTCGTCACGGCCTGGAGCATTGGCATGATGGTGTTCATGCCGGGAACACTTCCGATCGACGTCGACAAGGTGCTGACGATTGCGGTCACGTTCGGCGCTTCGATCGGCTTCGCAGTCCTGGGCGCAATCGTCGTGGCGCAACGCTTCATCGGACGCAAGGAAGGCAACACACCTGGATATCCGCCTATCGCCGAGTTGGTTGTCGCCGGTCTCGTCGTCGTGGGGCTGTCGATTGCGCTCCGGATCGGCATTCCACTAGTGTCCGCCCTGATGCAGGGAGGAGGATATCAGGACGTTCTTAGGCAGTTCATCGAGCGGCTATACGGCGTCATCACGCCTTTCATCTGTACGATTTCCCTCGGGCTCATTTGTTCCTACATGGGATGTTCGCGGATGAGCTGGTACCGCGTGGCGGCCCTCGGGGCTCTCGCGAACGGCGCCGCGCTGACCTGTGCGGGGTGGCTGGTCGCGCATATGATCGGCCAGCAAGTACTGGCTCTGTTCTATGTACATCCGCAGGATGCGATCCAACTGGTGGCGTTAAGCACTGGCTTAACCGGCTTCATCGTCGGCGGCATGGTCCTCGCGGTTTTCAATGAGTCCGAGCGCATACGCAACGTCACGGCTGAGCGGATAGCCACCAGTCCGCACAAGGAGTTTCCATTGCACGATGCGCCGTCGATTGCCGGCGGACTCGAACCTCCGCCAGTGACGTCTAGGTTCGACGTCGCCGATGATCTTGGCTACCGCGATCGCGCAGGAGTCGAGACCTTCGAGGGGGATTACGTCTGCTTCAGGCCCGCGTTCTCCAACCCCGAGATCATCAGTGCCTACATCATCGGCATTCATTGGGACGAAACCGAGTCCTGTCTCATGTTCGAGGAACGCGAACGTGTTGATGCTGGGCACACGCAGAGGGGCCGTGTCTACATCCCGGATGGACGCCCGTTCCTGAACTTCGTCACCCTCGAGAAGGGAGCGATACGTCTGATCATGGTGTCACGTCCCGATAAGAGAAACGAGCCCGCACGCGGTCTGATCACGACGCTGTCCAATCCCGGTGGCGCCCAGTTTACGCCGGCGAGCGCTCCGATCGTTCTCAGGCGTGTGGTCGATCACACGCTTCAACTCGGCTTCATTCGGCCGGGAGCGCTCAGCTACGAAAGCTATCGCCGCGAACTCGAAATGGTGGTGCCCGATTTTGGCGTCTTTGCGCTGGCTTCCCCCCAGGCGGCTTGCGTGGCGGCGGAGTAAAAGGCCTAGTCGGCGCTGAGCCGCACGCCGGCGCGCAGAAATTTCTGCGGACCGGCCGCTTCACCCTCGATGCTGGCCTCATAGTGCAGATGCGGTCCGGCTCTTGCCTTCAGCACCATGCCGCCGGCGACGCCGACGCCGAGCACATACATCCAGCCTTCGTGGAAATCGAACAAATGCGAGTTCAGAAGTGAGCTCGCGATGTTCTGCACCACGGCGACGAGCCCGATCCAGGCGGCAAGGCCTTCGTCCAGGAACAGGCGAAGGTGGGCGATCCACATGGCGTAGAGCAGGACGACGCCGAGTACGCCCCATTGCATCGCGACATTGAGGGTCTGGTTGTGGGGATTGCTGACGATCTCCGCATCGAGGCGGCTTCCACCGGTGGCGGCGCGCTCGAACTGGCGCTTGATCGACCCGGTGCCGTGACCGGTCAGGGGCGCCTCGGCAAAGGCGTGAAGCGCCTTGCGCCAATAGGTCAGGCGTTGGGCGGTCGAGGCTCGGCTGATGTCCTCATGGCCGTGGCGGTATTCGACGGCGATGTCCGCAATGCGGTGGCGCAGATAGGGCGAGGTCGTCCAGGCCAGCGCGCTCGCGGCTATCGTGCCCGCGAGCAGGACCAGCGCCGCGCGCCGGCTCAAATGCCTCCAGGCGAACAGTCCGAGCAGCACCGCGATGCACAGCAGCGCCGTGCGGGCGGAGGCGACGAACACCATGTTGGTGACGAACAGCAGGGACAAGGCCAAACAGACGGCTGTCGTGACCACGTTTCCGCGGTGCCAGAAGGTCAACGCCGGCAGTGCGAGCGCAAAGGCGCACAGCGTGAATTCCTGACTCTGGTCGATGTAGTTCTTGACGGGAACGCCGGCCGACGCGGTCGCGGTGAGTTTCCAGGCGGGATCGTGCAGCACGATCCAGGAATAGACGGCAAGCAGCGCGCAGGACGCGAGAAAGCCAAGGAAAACCCAGAAACCGCGTTTGGATCGGCTGAAGTGATAGAGCAGTGCTGGAGTGAGCACGAGCTTTGCGACCGGCTTGATCGCATGCAACCGGTCGGCCCACGCGCCGTCCGACCAGAGCGTGCCGAGAAGCGCGAGCAGCAGGAAGGCAAAGGGCAGGGCGAACGCAGGCCGTGCGAGCTGGCGTCCATAGTCGCGCCAGTCGATGGTCGGCGTCACCACCAGCAGCCAGAGCCCGACGAAGATCGAAGGCGCTGTGGTCGACCAGGGCAGCGACGCCGCGATCAGCACAGCGAGCCCATCGGCGACCCCGATCAGAGCTGGCGATTTGCCCACGGCTTGCCATCGGGCGCGCAACGCTTGTCGACCGACCGGGCCGGACCATACCGCGGTTTCAGCAGTCATGTGCAACGACGCTTATTGCGCGGCGGCCAGGCTTTCCCTGGGCATCTCATGCCCGAGGAAGTCGCGCGCCTGGGTCTCGTAGCCGAAGCGCTCGGCGAGCTCGTGTCGCCTCGCGCGGATGCGGCCGCGGCATTCCTCCTGCCGCGTCAGCACGCGGGTGATTGAAGCTGCGATCGCATCGGTCGAGAACGGATCGAAATAGTCGGCGAGCTCGCCCGCGACTTCGCGGAACACCGCGATATCGGAGCAAAGCACCGGCGTGTTCGCGGCCAGTGCTTCGATGATCGGTATGCCGAAGCCTTCGGCCAGGCTCGGCATGATCAGCCCGTGCGCCTCCGCGATCATGGCGGCCTTTTCATGCTCGTCGACATAGCCGGCGAAGCGGACATTTGGCGGCAGGTTGCGCATCCGGCTGATCTGGCCCGCATGACCGATCACCACGAGATCGGCCTGGGGGACGTTGCGGAAGGCACGAATGACGGTGGCGACGTTCTTGCGCGGCTCGTTCGACACGATGATGACGAAGTTCGGCCGCCCCGGACGCCCCGACAGGGCTGGGAGGTGGAGGACATCCGGGGCGTCGAACCGGGTGCGGGGATACACGACCCGCGCCGGCAGGTGCGCAAATTGCGGCAACAGTTCCCTGAACCGCATCATGCTATAGTTTGAAACGAAGGCGAGCTCGTCAGCCTGGCGCAGGCTGGTGCCGATCCGCGCCAGGAACTGGCGCGTGGCGATGTCGCTGAGTTTGAGGTCGGTGAGCGGCAGCAAATCGTGGACGACGCAGATCACCTTGGCGTTAGGCTTGCGCCTGATCGCGACCCGCGTCGGGGTGTCAACGACGATGAGATCATAGTCGCGCGCGTCGATCCGCGGCGGCGGCAGCAGGAAGAAGGCCGAGGAGTCCTGATAGTTGAAGAATCCGGGCTCGAGCTGGAATTCGCTGAACAGTTCGAGATGGCGCATATCCGGCGGAATGTATTCGAGCGCGGCGGTCCGGTTCTCGATCAGCCGGGCCTGCAGACCAAGCAGGCCGATCGCGCGCAGGAGGCAGAGGATATTGTCCCGCGACAGCAGCATGGTGGCCTTGTGGCGGAGCCAGTCGAACCTGCGACGCGCGCCGCTGAGCATCACCGGCCCGCTCACGTTGACCTCGTCGAGGAAGCGATAAAGAGCGAGCAGCTCGATGTTGCGCGACTGCGCCGGAAACAGCTTCGTGCGTCGCTCGCGCCGACATAGCTTGCGGTAACGCTTCGAGGTTTCCACCAGCAGGGTGAGTTCGTGGCCTTCCGACGCGAGCGACCGTACCAATTCCCGGGTGAAGTGGAAGATGCAGCGCTTGTGATTGGGCTGTCCGAGCGACTCGGACACGACCAGGATGTTCTGTTTCATGCGCGTTTCTCTCGGAGCTCAAAGGCGTGCGTGGCTGATGGCTCGACCGCGATGGTCGAGGCGATGCGGCCGTGATCGAGGTTGATGATGCTGGAGCAGGTGCGGCGCAGCAGCGGCAGGTCGTGCGAGGCGATGATCACGATCGCCGCCTGCGAGACCAGGTTTTGCAGCCGCCTCTCGGCCTTCTCCGCAAAATGCTCGTCGACAACGCTGAGCCATTCGTCGAGCAGCAGGATGTCGGCCGGGAAAGCGGTGGCGGTCGCGAACAACACCCGCATCAGCATGCCCGAGGAGAACATCCGCAAGGGCAGGCGCTGCATGCGCGCTTCGAGCTCGGTGAAGGCCCAGATCTCGTCGATCACGCTGCGTGTGGGCTTGCGACCGCTGATCCGCAGCAGCAGTGCGATGTTGTCCTCCGCCACGAAGTCCAGATTGACCCCGGCGTTCAGGCCGAGCAGGGGCACGACGTTGCCCCGGACCGTGACGCGGCCACTGCTCGGCGGATAGACACCGGCGATCAGGCGCAGCAGCGTCGACTTGCCGGAGCCGTTGGGCCCGGCAAGCCCGATACGGGCGCCGGCTTCGGCCTCGATCGAGACGTTGTCGACGGCGCGGATGATCCGCATCTCGCCCGGTTCGCGGATGAGGTGGCCGAGTAGCCGTCGCTTCAGCGAGAAGTCGTAGGCGCCGTAGAGTGGATAGTCGAGACAGACGTTGTGCAGGCTGATCGAGACCATGGGTCAAATCCAGAATGCGGCTTTGCGCAGGTGGACCAGCGTCAGCACGCTCGCAAAGATCAGCAGCGCCAGCGTGATGAGGACGTAGACGATGCTGGCGGGATCGATGTGGCCGCCTGCAAGCGGCTCGCGCCACACCGCGAACAGATGCGTCAGCGGATTGAGCCGCATTACCGTCGAGCGGTGATTGATCATCTCGGCGGACCAGATCACGGGCGAGGCGAGGAAGGCGAGCATCAGCGTGGATTCGACGATCGGCTTGAGGTCGCGATAGCGCGTTGCCGTCGCGCCGAGGACGAGGCTCAAGGCGAAGGTACAGGCTATGAACAGCAGCAGGCCGGGCAGCGCCGCCAGCGCGTGAGAGAGGTCGTGGGGCGAGAGAAGCAGCCACAGCACCAGCGGCACGCAGGCGTTATGCAGCGCGAACAGCGCCTGGCGGAAGGTGCATTGCAGCAGGAAGATCACCGGCGGCAGCGCCCGGTCGCGGATCAGGCTCGCGGAATTCTGAAGCGCCGTGGTCGCATCGAGCACGACGCTGTTGAGGAAGGTCCAGGCCGTCATCGACAGCGCCAGCATCGGTAGGCGCGCCAGCATGTCGGCGTTCGACATCTGGCCGATCACCGAGCCCAATACTGCGACCACGATCGCCATCTGAAGCGACATCCAGAACGGGCCGAGCAGCGAACGCACGTAGCGGTGGCGCATGTCCGACCAGGCCAGTGCGGCCGCGATCCGGACGGTGTCCAGCCAGCCGGTCGCCTGCGGTGGCTCGGCGGTGGTTGCAGGTTCCTTGCACGACGCGGTGACGGCGTCGCGGTAGACGGCCTGCATGCCTTCCCTGAAGGCTGGGGCGGAATAGCGGGTCAGGGCGCGCGTCCGGGCTGACAGTCCCATGCGGCGGCGGCGCTCGGGATCGCTGATCAGCGTGTCGATGGCATCGCCGAGCTTTTCGGCATCGCCCGGCGGCACCGTGATCGCCTCCATGCCGTGGCGCGCGACGCGCGGCACCGCGGTGTCGAGCGCCGTGTTCACGACAGGGCGGCCGGCGGCCATGGCCTCGAGCTGGACCAGGCCAAAGGTCTCGGCATTGGTGACCGACGGCATGACGAAGACGTCGGACAGGCACATCAGCTTGATGCGCTCGCAGTCGTTCACCGAACCGAGCAGGCGGACGCGGTCACCGAGGCCGAGCTCGCGGATCAGTTGCTCGAGCCGCGGCCGCTCGGTGCCTTCTCCGATGATCCAGACCTCGAACTTGCGGTTGACGGCGGCGCGGATCAGGACGTCAAAGCCCTTGTAGGGCACGAGCCGGCCGCAGGCGAGCACGAGCCGGCCGCGATCGTTCACGTGGTGCGGCTCGATCTTCGGCCAGTCGTACCCTGAGGTGTCGATGCCGAACGGCACGACGTGGCATTTGTCGATGAATTCCCGCAGCAACGGCGTGTTCTCGATCAGCGCATGGTCCGAGACGATGATCGCTGTCGCCCGGCGCAGTGTCCGCCGCATCAACGGTTCGATGAACCAGCGCAGGCCGGCATGGGTGACGATGTCGGCATGCCAATGCACCACAAGCGGCCGATTGGCGCCGAAGCCGAAGGCGAAAACGAGGTCGGCGAGCGGGAAGGGGCCATGGAGCGCGAGCAAATCGTGCTCGGCGATCTTGCGCCAGAGCCGCCAGGGATAGGTAGGAGCGGCGGGAAGCGACAGGAGATTGCCGAAGGAGCGGACGCGCTCGACCGGCACGTCATTGACGACGATCTCGCGCCGCTCGGCCGATTGCGAGCAGACCAGCACGGCGGAGGCGAAGCTGTCCTTCAGGCTGGCGCAGATGTCGCGGATCACGGTCAGCGTGCCGCCGAACAGGTCGGGATAATAGATCTTGAAGATGTGCAGCACCGACGGGCGGCGCGGAGTTTCGCTGGTGTGATGCATGATGGTGTCAGCCTGCGAGAAGGGCCGCGACGAACGGTGCGGCCAGCACCGAGATGAAGATCACGCCGCGCAACAGCGCCGGCAGCATCGGCTCGATTGCGCCGTGCCCCCAGTCAGGAGCCGGCACAGCACGCAGTGAGTTGGAATTGCGGACCAAGCGGTCAGCCATGGGTGTGAGTCCCTTTACGTCGCGCCCTCAGTGGTGTCCCGTATATGTGGGAAAATTTACCACGTCAATCGGAAGGGAGAAAAAAGTGGGATTGTGTCCCACGTGGGGCGCGGGTACAGTTCGGACATGAATGCCAAGTCCGGGTCCAAAGCAGCGGCTCCGCAGCCGACTGCCGCGAAGCTGCACGCGCCGCTGGCGCGGCTGCTGCGCCCGCTTGTGCGGCTCTGCATTCGCAGCGGCATGACCTTTCCGGCATTGGCGAAATTGCTTCGCGAGCTGTTCGTCAACGTCGCCGAGCACGATTTTGCGCTGGAGGGGAAGGAGCAGACCGACAGCCGTGTCAGCCTGCTCACCGGGATCCATCGCAAGGAGGTGGCGCGGCTGCGCGGTGCCGGCGCGCCGGTGCACGAGGCGCCGGCCGCGGTGTCGCTGACGAGCGCCGTGATCGCGCGCTGGCTTGCTGCGCCCGAATTCACCGATGCGAAGGGTGAGCCGCTGGCGTTGCCGCGCACGGCCGAGGGCGATGCGCCGTCGTTCGAGCAGCTGGTCGCCTCGGTCACCAAGGACGTGCGGCCGCGCGCGGTGCTCGACGAATGGGTCGACCGCAAGCTCGTCACCATCAACGATTCCGACGAGATCGAGCTGGTCGAGGCGGCCTTCGTCCCGAGCGGCGAGGACGACAGCAAGTGGCACTATCTCGGCCGCAATCTGCACGACCATATCGCGGCCGCCGCACAGAACGTCTCAGGCGCGGCGCCGCGCTTCCTCGAGCGCGCGGTGCACTACAACAACATCTCGCCGAAGCTTGCCAAGCGCCTCGAGGCACGCTCGCGCGAGCTCGCGATGGACGCGCTGAAGACCGCCAACCGCGAGGCCAACCGCGCGCTCGGCAAGGACAAGGGCGGTGACGCCCGCTGGAATTTCGGCATCTACATCTACAGCGAAGATGCAGATGGCGAGGCAGAGGCCAAGGAAGGCGGCAAGGACAGCAGCAAGGAAAGCGGCAAGGAGGGTGGTTCTTCATGAGCCGGCCGCCGCTGATCTCCCGCCGTCTGCTGCTGACAGGATTTTGGCTCGCCGGTACGGCGATGGCCCACGCGCAGGTCAAGCGCGGCACCGATCAGGGCATCGGCGGCACCGGAATCAGGCGCGGTGACGACCACGGCATCGGCGGCACCGGCATCGTCGGCGTGATCCAGCGTTTTGGCAGCATCTACGTCAACGGCGAGCGCGTCACTTATGCGAGCGACGTGCCGGTCCGGATCGACGGCGAGGCCGCGAGCCCCAAGGCTCTGCGCATCGGTCAGCTCGCGCGCGTGGTCGCGACCCGTCAGGCCGACGGCACGCTCGTGACGCGCAACATCACGATCGCGAGCGAGGTCGCAGGTCCGATCGAAGCCGTGAAGGGCAACGAGCTGACGGTGCTCGGCCAGAAGATCGTCACAAGCGACAAGGAGAGCAAGCTTCGTGCGGGCACGCAGGTGGCCGTCTACGGCCTGCGCCGGACCGACGGCGTGATCGTCGCAAGCCTGATCGAGCCGCGGCGCGAGGCGACCGAGCGTGTCACCGGTCTCGTCGAGCGCGGGCCTGACGGCTTGCATATTGGCGGGCTGAGGCTGAGCGGGGTCGATCCACTGCTGGTTGGCCAGCGCGCCCAGATCGAGGGCCGTTCGAGCCAGGGCACGATGCAGGCTGCGCGCACGCGCATCGACGACTTCTCGGATCTCGTCGGCGCAAGCCGCCTCTCGATCGAGGCCTATGTGCAGCGCGTGGGATCGAACCTCCAGCTCGGCTCCGGCTTCGTGGCTCGTGACGGTTCGCGCTTCGGCCCGGCCGCCGGCGAAGCCCGCATGGTGGTCAACGGCGTGTTCGATCGCTCGCGCGGCTTCCAGGTGGAGTCGGCTCAGGCCATAGGCCAGGGGCCGGGAGCCCCTCCATCCGGTGGCGGCAATCCCAATCGGTCGCCCGGCGGCTCGATCCTGCATCCGAACCGCGGCGCCACCACTCCGAGCGGTGGCCAGCCCGGCGCGCCCGGTGGTGGACCTGCGCCGGGATCTGGCCCAGGACCTGGCCCAAGTGCGAATCCCGGCTCCGCGCCGACGGGCCCGAGCGGGCCGTCAGGCCCCGGTGGATTTGGTTCGCCCGGCGGTGGGCCCATGGGACCCGGCGGTGGAATGGGCGGTGGCGGCTTCGGAGGTCCCGGAGGCGGGATGGGCGGCGGCCGGCGGTAGGCGCGGCCACGCTGAAAGCGCGTGGCGCGGGCTTGTTAGCCCGCGCTGAGCCGCACCCCGGCGCGCAAGAACTTCTGCGGATCGACCGCTTCGCCGTCGATGCGGGTTTCGTAATGCAGGTGCGGGCCGGTGGAACGGCCGGTCGAGCCGACGAGGCCGATGACCTGGCCGAGCTTCACGATCTCGCCGACCTTGACGTTGATCTCGGAGAGATGGCCGTAGCGGGTCGACAGCCCGTTGCCGTGATCGACTTCGACCATGCGGCCGTAACCGCCGGACCAGCCAGCCGAGACCACCTTGCCGTTGGCGGTGACGCGGGCGGGATCGCCGGTCGCGGCGCGGAAATCGAGACCGGTATGCATCGCGGGCCGGCCCAGGAACGGATCGCTGCGCACGCCGAAGCCGGAGGTGAATTCGACTTCGCCGATGACGGGCTTGCGGTAGGGCACCAGCGCCAGCGTGCGATTGAGCCGATCCATCTCGGCGCGGGTGACATTGATGCGGTTGAGCTGCTTCTCGAACGGCCCGGCATTGGCCGTCAGCTTGACGGGCACGAAAGGACCGCCCATCGCAGAGCGCGGCACGGCGGCTTCGAGGCTGGCGAGATTGAGGCCGAGGTCGCTGACGACGCCGCGCATCCGGCGCATGCGTGAATCCATGCCTTCCTCGACCGCGCTGAGCGTTGCCATCTGGCGACGCTCGACCTGGTCAAGCGAGGTCGTGAGCCGGACCAGGACGTTGTCGAAACCCTGGTTCTTGGCGAATTGGCTGGTCGGCGGTGCCGCGACGGTCGGCGCGCGCGACTCAAGCCGCGCTTCACGATCGGGCGGTGCCACAAAGATCACGGTGTCGCTGATCGGCGACGGCTTCGGCGTACCCTGCGTCGCGCCCTGGCTCGAATCGCCGCGCTGCGGAGCCACGCGGGGGATTGATCCCGTCACGTCGGGCATGGCCCCGAGCGCCGTGGCCCGGGACTCCAGCGCCGTCTGGCGCTTCATGATCTGGTCGAGCTTCTGGTCGAACTGCTCCTGATCGAGCAGCTGCCGGCTGGTGGTGCGGTCGACCTTGGCGCGCAGCTCGGCGATGCGGTCCTCGTAGGCGTACTGCATCTCGGCCTGGCGCGCGATCAGCCGGGTCAGGACGTCGTCGCGGAAGGCGAAATAGGTCGCGGTCGCGGCCGACCAGAGTCCGAGCAGCACGACGGTGCCGACCACGATCCAGAACACCACAGGTCCGAGGCGGACCTGCTTGCCGTGGTGCACGATGGTGTAGGCGTCGTCGGTCGAGGGAAGAGGGATCGCGGCTGCAGCCACGGCGGCGGCAGGACGGCGATGGAGGGGCCGTCCGTGGTCGTGCGCGTGATGTTGGGGGTACTGCGAATATTGGGCAGAACTTTTCGACATCGGCACTCCCGCGCCGGTCGGATGAGTCCGTACGGCCTAATTGCCGCAGCAATCTGGGCCAGTCATGGTTAATTTTCCGGAAATGGAACCACTCGAATTTAACGGATTGGTTAAAGGCCTCTTGCCGCTTCCAGCACCTCGTCGGCGTGGCCGTCGACGCGGACATTGCGCCAGACCCTGGCTACCTTGCCGTCGGGGCCAAGCAGTATCGTGGTGCGAAGAACTCCGAGGAAGCTCTTGCCATACATGGATTTTTCGCCCCAGGCGCCGTACGCCTCCAGCATCTCGTGTTTCTCATCCGAGATGAGGGGCATGCCGAGGCTGTGCTTGTCGCGGAACTTCTCCTGGGCCCTTAACGGATCGGCGGAGATGCCGAGCAGGGCCGTGCCGGCAGCGCTGAAAGCGTCCGCCAGCCGCGTGAAATCGATCGCCTCCCGGGTGCAGCCGGGCGTGTCGGCGCGGGGGTAGAAGAACAGGACGAGCTTCCGACCGGCATAGTCGGCGAGCGAGACCACATCGCCGCCGTCGCGGGGCAGCCGGAAGGCGGGCGCCTTCTGGCCTTCGGTCAGGGCCGGCTTCGCCTTCGCGGGCGCGGAGGCCGATTTGGAGGAATTTAACTGTTTCGATGCGGCCTTATGTGATCCTGCTTTTGCTACGGTCCTGGTTGATTTGCTCGCCTGCGTCCGCTGTGTTTTTGCGGACTTTGTTTGAGTCGTTGCCCGCTTGGTCGGGGTCTTCTTTTTAGCCGTTGCGATGCCGGAGGGCGTTTTGGACGATTTCTTTCGGGATTTCTTGGACATACGCCTTCCTTTCGTCGCTTTCGGCGGGTCAACCAAAGCGGTATTGCAGCTCTCGTCCGGTGTGCCGGAATCGCCCTCGTCTGGGCAAGTCTGGCGACGCCGGGGTATGGTTACAAGGAATTCCACGCACCACCCCACTGCTCGTTGAACGCGCGCCCGGGGCGAAATGACGAACAGCAGGAACATTCGAGGTATGGCGGCAATGCCGGCGCGGGGAGCTTCGCTTCCCGCGGACGGCTGCGGTCCCGGCGGTGCTCAATCCTACGATGGGCGCCTGTATCGAGAGGCAATGGCAAGGAATACGTCGCCCCAGGATTACAATCGGGATTTCGATCGGCGCGGCGGTCAACAGCAGCCGCAGGAATGGGACGACGCCGACTGGGATCCGGATCAGGAAGCAGCGGCGGGCTATCGGGCGCGCCGGCTGTTGTCGCGTTCCAATTCAGGCTTCCATCGTTTCGGTGACGGGTTTGCGTCAATGCGCCGCTGGCTGGCGGCTGATCGCTGGCTGAAGCGGCTGGCCATCGTGGTCGGGGCCCTCGCCGTTATTTTCGTCGGCTGCTTCGGCGCGCTGTGGTGGCGGCTTGGTGCGGGTCCCATCAATCTCGACATCGCGACACCCTGGCTCGCTGCTGCCATCGAGGACAATATCGGCCACGGCAACACCGTGGAGGTCGGCGGCACCCAGATCGAGCGGGCCGGGCGGATCCGCATCGCCGTGCGCATCCGCGACATCGTCGTCCGCGACCACGACCACGCCATCGTCGCCACCGCGCCGAAGGCCGAGGTGAAGCTGTCGGGGGCAGGTCTCCTGATGGGGCACCTGCGCGCCGAGAGCCTCAATCTCGTGGACGCGGAGCTCGCGATCCGCATCGCGCCCGACGGCACCGTCACCGTGTCCGCCGGCGACACCGCAAAACCGCTGGCAACCGGCGTCGCATCCAAGAAGGAAGCGGGCCTGCCGCCGACATTCCCGCGCAACGGTGTCCCGCCGCCGCCATTCGCCACCGGACCTGCAAGCCCGGACGCATCGCAGGCCGCTCCCCAGGCCGCTGCCCCGAGCGGCATTCTTCAGGGCCTCGACTGGCTCGACAGTCTGAGTATGACCGGCCTCGACGGCCAGAACCTCAACGAGATCGGTCTGAAGAACGGCAATCTGATCGTCGACGATCAGCAGCGCGGCAGCAAATGGAGCTTTGAGAACATCACGCTCAGCCTGCGCCGGCCGAGCCATGGCGGCGTCGCGCTCAGTCTCGGCGAGGAGGGCGCGCGCCCGTGGTCGCTGCGCGCCACGATCGGCCCTGCCGAGAATGGTGTGCGTTCGGTCGACATCCGCGCCGATAAGCTTTCCACCGCCAACATCCTGCTGGCGCTCCGGGTGAAGGACTTCACCTACACCGCCGACCTGCCGCTGACCGGCGAGCTCAAGGGCGAGCTCAGCCGCGACGGCGTGCCGACCTTCTTCCGCGGCAAGATCGCGGTCGGTGCGGGCAACATCATCGACACCGACACGCCAGATTATCCGATGGCGATCGACTCGGCCGAGATCAACGTCGAGTGGGATTCGAACCGGCGGGTATTGGTCGCTCCGTTCAAGATTCTCTCGGGCGCGAACCGCCTGACGCTTCTGGCCCATCTCGAGCCGCCCAACGGCACCATCAACGACTGGCAGCTTGGCTTCAGCGGCGGCTCGATCCTGCTGGGCGGCATCGACAACGAGCCCCCGCTGGTCTTCAACCGCATCGCGATCGGCTTCCGCTTCGATACCGACCACAAGCGCATGCTGCTGACGCAAGCCGATATCAGCAATGGCGAGATCGGCGTCGCCGGCACCGGTGCCATCGACTATTCGGGCGAGCCGCGGTTGACGCTGGGCTTTGCGGGAACGCCGATGTCGGCCTCCGCGCTCAAGCGGATGTGGCCGACGCTCGTCGTTCCCGAGTTGCGCGAATGGGTGATCGAGCGGATCGAGCGCGGCACGCTCCAGCGCATCGAGATCGGCGTCAATTCGCCGACGAAGAACCTCCCGCGCAAGGGCCCGCCCATTCCCGACGATGGCCTGTCGGTCAACATCGTCGCGAGTGGCGTCGCGGTCCGCCCCGTGGATGGCATGCCGGTGGTGCACGATGCCGATTTGAAGGCGCGTGTGACCGGGCGCACCGCGACCGTGAATATCGGGCAGGGCATTGCCGATACGCCGGCGGGCCGCAAGGTCACGATCTCCGACTTCGTCTTCGAGGTGCCGGATATGGCGCCCAAGCCGTCGCCATCGCGGACCAGGTTCCGCGCCGACGGCCCCGTGGCGGCAGCCGCCGAAATCCTTTCCAATGATCGGCTCAGCGATCTGTCGGCGACGTTCGTCGATCCCAACACCAGCAAGGGAACGTTCTCGGCGAACATCCAGCTCGGCTTGCCGGTCAAGGGCGCGCTGACCAAGGGCGACACCAGCTACGCCGTCAGCGCCGACCTCAGCGGCTTTGCCGCCGACAAGCTGGTGATGAATCAGAAGCTGGAGGCCAACAACCTCAAGATATCAGCCAACAACCAGGGCTATCAGGTCAAGGGCGACGTCAAGATCAACGGGCAGGCGGCTTCGCTGGACTACCGCAAGCCGACCGAGGGCGACGCTGACGTCAAATTGCAGGCCACGCTCGACGATGCGAGCCGCGCGCGTCTCGGATTCGACCTCAGCCCTGCCGTGAGCGGATCGCTGCCGATCAAGCTGTCGGGCAAGATCGCCGGAGGTCCCGACCAGACGACGAAGCTCGGTGTCGAGGCGGACCTGACCTCGGTCAAGCTCGACAACATCCTGCCCGGCTGGGTCAAGCTGCCGGGCAAATCGGCCAAGGCCAGCTTCAAGGTGGTGCCGACGGCGCAATCAACGCGTCTGGAGGACATCGTCGTCGAAGGCGGCGGCGCCTCGATCAAGGGCTCGCTTGAAGTCGATCCGAACGGCGACCTCATGAACGCGAACTTCCCGACCTACGCTCCGTCCGACGGCGACAAGGCCTCGTTGAAGGTGGAGCGTGGCCAGGACGGGGTGGTGCGGGGCACGATGCGCGGGGATGTGTTCGACGGCCGCGGTTTCCTGAAGTCGGCGATCTCGGGCAATTCCAAGGACGACGCCAAGAACAAGATGAAGAACGTCGATTTCGACATCGACGTGAAGCTCGGTGCCGTCGCGGGCTTCAACGGCGAGGCGATGCGCAGCGTCGACGGCAAGATGTCGCGGCGCAACGGCACCGTCAAAGCCTTCACGCTGAACGGCAAGATCGGCCGCGACACGCCGGTGGCAGCCGATTTGCGCGGCGGCCGCGCCCAGGGCAATCGCGAGGTGATCTACCTCCAGACCAACGATGCCGGCGCGTTGCTGCGCTTCACCGACACCTACACCAAGGCGAGCGGCGGCCAGATGGTGGTGGCGATGGAGCCGCCGACGTCGGAGCCGAACACCATGCGCGAGGGCCTCATCAACGTCCGCGACTTCACGGTGAAGGGCGAGGCGCAGCTCGAACGCGTTGCCGCCGGCGCGCCCAACGGCACCGGGAACGGCGTCTCCTTCAGCGCGCTGCGCGCCGAGTTCACGCGCCAGAACGGCGCGCTGACGATCCGCGATGGCGTCGTCAAGGGCCCGATGATCGGCGCCACCATCGAGGGCTCGATCGACTATCCCGGCAACCAGGTCTGCATGAGCGGCACCTTCGTGCCGATGTACGGCTTGAACAACATGTTCGGACAGATTCCGGTGCTCGGGTTGTTCCTGGGCGGTGGCGACAAGGAAGGCCTGATCGGCGTGACCTACGAGGTCGTCGGTACGCCGGCCGCGCCGGTGATGCGCGTCAATCCGGTTTCGGCCATGGTGCCGGGTGTGTTCCGCAAGATCTTCGAATTCAACACCGGCAAGCAGAACACGCCGTTCGAGGAATTCCCGTCGCAGTCGAACGACGGCTCGACCGGATCGACGCGCCAGCTCTCGAGCGGCTGCACCCTCGCGCGGCGATAACCCACTAAAATTCGCAGGTGCTCGTCCCGGCTGCGCGGCCGAAGCCGCTTCGGCGCGACGAAGGCCTGGGCATCCACGTTCTTCGTGCAGAGCGGCTATAAAAACGTGGATGGCCGGGACAAGCCCGGCCATGACGCATGTGGAGGGATTGGCGTCGGGAAGCTTACGCCGCGCGCACGCCGGCCAGGAAGGTGCCGACTTCGCCGGAGAGCTGTTCGGCCTGCTTGGAGAGATTGCTGGCGGCCGCGAGCACCATGCCGGCGGCATTGCCGGTCTCGTTCGCCGCCGTGCTGACGCCGCCGATATTGGTGGTGACTTCCTTGGTCGCTTCAGCGGTCTGCGAGACGCTGCGGGCGATCTCGGCGGTGGCGGCACCTTGCTCCTCGATGGCCGCGCCGATCGAGGTGGCGATACGGCTGACTTCCTCGATGGTGGCGGTGATGCCGCCGATGGCGTCCACGGCCTCCTTGGTCGCACCCTGGATCTGGGCGATCTTGTCGCCGATCTCGCGGGTGGCTTCCGCGGTCTGGCTCGCCAGCGATTTCACCTCGGAGGCGACGACGGCAAAGCCGCGGCCGGCTTCACCGGCGCGCGCGGCCTCGATGGTGGCGTTGAGCGCGAGCAGATTGGTCTGTGCCGCGATGCTGGAGATCAGCTCGGCCACATGCTCGATCTGCTGGGCGCCGTCCGAGAGCGCGCGGACGATGGTGTCGGTGCGGCGCGCGCTGTCCACGGCGCGGCCGGTCACTTCGGCGGATTGCGCGACCTGGCGGCTGATCTCGGTGATGGAGGAGGAGAGCTCTTCGGCGGCAGCCGCGACCGTCTGGACGCGCTGGCTGGCTTCGGTGGCGGCCGAGCCGACCACGGCGGCGCGGCGGTTGGTGCCCTCGGCCGTGGACGACATCGACTTGGCGGTGGTCTCGAGCTCGCCGGAGCCCGAGGCCATCAGGCCGACGAGCTGGCCGACGGACGCATCGAAGCGGTCGGCGAGCGAGATCAGCGCGTCACGCTTCTCCTGCTCGCTGCGGCTCTTGGCGGCGACCTGTTCGGACTCCAGCGTGCGCGCCGTCAAAGCGGTCTGCCTGAGCATTTCGAGGGTCTCGGCCATGCGGCCGATCTCGTCACCGCGGCCGGTCTCCTCGACCGGCTTGTCGATGGCACCGTCGGCAATCTCCTGCATGCGGGTCTTCTGGCGATCGAGCGCGCCGAGCACATCGCGGGCGATCAGCCACGACAACGTCGCCATCAGCAGCATCAGGCCGAAGCCGACCGCGGCAAGCTCGAGCGTCAGCGCGCGCACATCGGCGTCGATGTCGTCGACATAGAGGCCATAGCTGATCGTCGCGTTCCAGGGAGCGAACTTGCGCGCGAACACGGTCTTGCGCACCGCTTCGGTCTGGCCGGGGCGGGGATAGAGATAGGAGGCCACGCCGCCGCCATTCTGTTCGCCGGCCTTGAGGATCGCGTCGGCAATGAGGACGCCGTTGGCGTCAATCGCGCCGGTGATCTTGCCTTCGAGCTGCTGGTTGGCGCCGTTGACGAGGAGGGACGTGTCGGCGTTGTAGACGACCGGATAGCCCTGGTTGCCGTTGAAGGTCATGCGCCGTCCGCGCATGTGGAACTGGGCCTTGGCCTCGGCCTGCGTCAGCTTGCCGGCGGTGACGTCGTCCTGGACCGACTGGGCGAGATTGTAGAGCATGTCGACCGCGGTCTTCATCTGCTGGACCCGGTCCTCCATCATGCGGCTCTTGCTGAGGAAGGCCGATACCGCGATGATGGCTGTGACTGTGAGAGCCGCAAGACAGACCATGCTGGTAAGCTTGGTGCGGATCTTCAGATGGCTCAGCAGCTTCATCGCAGCCTCTACGAAATGGTTGTTATTGCTCGCATCGGTAGCATGAAGTTCTTACCAATCATGAACATAGGCATGCGGCCGCCGGCCGCGCGCGTGACCGTTCGCAGCCTGATGCGCAACCGTGCAGGCAAAGCGACATGCGTCGGCGCACGTCAGCGCGTATGCTGGAGAAGATCGATCCTGGACTTCGGTGGTCATCGAGCCTGGCGGGAGCGGCAATGAACCGATTCGTTCACCGCATCATCATGTCCGCGCTGCTCGTCGCGGCCCTCGTCCTGATCTGGAACGTGCTGGGCTCGCGGTAGATGACACCGGCAAAGCTGCCGGTGTCATCCGTGACTTGCGCGTCAATTGCGCGCGTCAGCGTCGCGCAAATGCGCCGCCGGTCGAGGCGCGTTCGTTGCCCAGCGCCGCATCGACGCTGATCGGGCCACCGCCGGCCGCCGAGAGATAGAGGCAGGCGAAGCAGAACAGGATGGCAAGCGTGCCGTTGTTGAGCAGCGGCAGGAGCACCGGCGTCTCGCCCTTGAGCATATGCCCCATGAAGTAGGCGAAGGCCATTTCACCGGAGAGGATGAAAGCGGCGAGGCGGGTGAACAGGCCGAGGATCAACAGCGCGCCAAGCACCAGTTCAAGCGTGCCGGCCGCGCCGTAAAGCGACATCAGTTCGACTTTCGCGAACATCGGCAAAGGCGGAAACTTGAAAAGCTTGGCCACGCCGAATTGAAACAGCAGCAGGCCGGTGATGAAGCGGAACAGGCTCAGGAGAACCGGTTCAAAGCGAGTGAGATAGGGAAAGTTCATTGGTTTGTGCCCTCCATCCAATGGGCGACTTGGACCGTATTCAGTTCGGCCTCGCAAGCCACCCGGGGTCAATTCGGCGCTGACATTTTTGTCATGTGGACAAAATATCGCAGGTCGTCCCTTAACTCCGGTTGCGCCCGACGGTTTCGCACGCGGCGGAGCGTGTGTCGCCCGTAATTTCCCGGTGACGCGGAGGGATGCAGGTTACGTCGGGGAGACCTACTCCCGCAAGGCGGGGACAATCAGAAATGGAATCATTCCGAGGATCACGCTCGCAAGTGCGAAGACGAGCAGGAGATTGTAGCCGTGCGTGAAGTCGTGGATGAGGCCGCCGCTCCATGAGCCGAACGCCGAGCCCAATCCGCTGCCGATCGAGATGGTGCCGAAGATCGTGCCGACGCGCTTGCCGCGAAAAATCTTCATGGCGGTCGCTGTGATCAGCGGGCCGCGCGAGCCCATCATGCTGCCGAAGCAGACGACGAAGCCGGTGAGCAGGATGATGTTCGGATAATACTGCAAGAGCCAGAGCAGGACGATGCCGATGATCGAGATCGCGTAGCTGAGCAGCACCGAGGGCCGGCGCCCGATCAGCCCGTCGAGCGCGGATACGCCGAGCATGCCGAACACCAGCACCACGCCCGAAAAACCCCAGGCGGTCGCGGCCTGGAGCGGCGGAAAGCCGGCGTCGATGAGATAGGCCACGATCTGCGCGGCGATCGAATACATGCCGACCGCGGTGAAGAAGAAGGTCGAGAACAGCGCCCAGAAGGCGTGGTGGCGCATCGCGCTCGCAAGCGTCCAGCCGTTGTCGATGAAATCAGGATCGGTCTTCTTGCTGACACGCGGCGAGCCGAGCGCGAACATGCGCCAGGGCAGAAGCAGCAGCGGCACGAGCAAACCGAGCGCGGCGAAGCCGTAGACCTGATAGGCTTCACGCCAGCCGAGATGATCGATCAAAAGCTGCGAGGTCGGGAGCAGCGCCAGCACGCCGCCGCCCATCGCCGAATAGACCACCGCCATCGCGGTCGGCAGCCGTGGCCCGAACCAGCGGCCGAGCAGGATCGAGTTCGGCACAATGCCGATGAAGGCGACGCCAATGCCGACGCAGAGGCCGATCGAGAGCTGAAATTGCCAGAGCGCCTGCGCGTGCGCAGCGATCAGGAAGGCCGAGCCGAGCAGGAAAAGTCCGAGTGCGTAGACGATGCGCGGTCCGGAATGGTCGAACAGGCGCCCGACCAGTGGCGCGGTCAGCCCGCTGATCAACCACGTCAGTGAGTAGATCGAGACGACCTGCGCACGGTCCCAGCCGAAGTTTTCGGAGATCGGCTTGAGAAAGACAGTGAAGCTCTCGCTGAGGCCGCGGCCGAGGACGGCGAGCGTGAAGCACAGCGCGAGCACGACGAGTGCGGTGCGCACCGCATCTCGCTGCGTGCGTTCGTCTTGTTCCCTCGAAGCTTCCCTGGGCGTGTTCTGATCCATTGCCGGTCAGGGAGCGCGCTTCGGCGCGCCCTGACAAGCATCAAAAGCTCATACGCCTATGCAGGCCGGATCAGGACGTGCTTCTTCTTGCCGAAGGACAGCTTGATCACGCCCTCGGGCGTCAGATTGGCCGCAGACAGCGCCATCTTCTCGTCGCTGACGGACTCGTCGTTGACGCGCAGGCCGCCGCCCTTGATCTGGCGCCGTGCCTCGCCATTGGAGGCAACCAGGCCTGCCTTGACGAAGGCGTTGAGCACGCCGAGGCCGGCGTCCAGCTCGCCGCGCGGAATTTCCACCGTCGGCAGGCTTTCGGCCAGCGCGCCTTCCTCGAAGGTGCGGCGCGCGGTTTCAGCCGCTTGGTTTGCCGCGTCGCGGCCGTGCAAGAGCGCGGTCGCCTCGGTCGCAAGCACCTTCTTGGCCTCGTTGATCTCCGAGCCGCCGAGCGCCTCGAGCTTCCTGATCTCGCTCATCGGCAGCGTCGTGAACAGCTTCAGGAATTTGCCGACGTCGGCGTCCTCGGTGTTGCGCCAGTATTGCCAGAAATCATACGGCGAGAACTGGTCGGCGTTCAGCCAGACCGCGCCCTGCGCGGTCTTGCCCATCTTGGCGCCGGATGCGGTCGTCAGCAGCGGCGTCGTCAGCGCGAACAGCTGGTGGGTGCCCATGCGGCGGCCGAGATCGACGCCCATGATGATGTTGCCCCACTGGTCCGAGCCGCCCATCTGCAATTTGCAACCGGTGCGCTTGGCGAGCTCGACGAAGTCGTAGGCCTGGCAGACCATGTAGTTGAACTCGATGAAACTCATCTCCTGCTCGCGCTCGAGGCGCAGCCGCACGGAGTCCATGGTCAGCATGCGGTTGACCGAGAAATGCCGGCCGACGTCGCGCAGCATCTCGATCCAGTTGAGTTTTGTCAGCCACTCCGCATTGTCGAGCATGATTGCGTCGCTCTTGCCGTCGCCGTAGCGCAGCACCTTTGCGAACACGCCGCGGATCGACTCTTTGTTGGCCTCGATCTCGGCGACGGTGCGCATCGCGCGGGTCTCGTCCTTGCCGGAGGGATCGCCGACCATGGTGGTGCCGCCGCCCATCAGCGTAATCGGCTTGTTGCCGGACTGCTGGAGCCAGTGCAGCATCATCATGGTCAGGTAGTTGCCGATGTGCAGCGAGCGGGCGGTGCAATCGTAGCCGACATAGGTGGTCGCTTCGCCCTTGGCGGCGAGCGCGTCCAGCCCCTCGAAATCGGAGCACTGGTGGATGAAACCACGTTCCTGCAGGGTATTGAGGAAATCCGATTTAAATGCAGTCATCTGTCGGCGAGCCTGACAATTCTTGGTTTACTGTTTCGGGTGCAATTTAAGGGTCTCCCGTGGGAACTCGATTGCCACCCGCCACTTTGCCTGTGGCATTATAAGATGTGTCCCTCTGGCACAAGATCGGCATGCCGGAGGGGGCTCTTGAGGACGCTGATCCATGATGTTGACGGCACTCGGTTTGATGAGCGGCACCTCGCTGGACGGGGTGGACGTCGCGCTGATCGAAACCGACGGAAAGCAAGTGAAGGCGTTCGGGCCGTCCGGCTACCGGGCCTACAGCCCGGCGGAGCGCAATCTGCTGCGCCAGGCGCTGAGCGAGGCCGTGCACCTGCCGCGACGCGACGCCCGCCCGGGCGTTCTGGCCGAGGCCGAGCGCGCGGTGACGCTGGCCCATGCCGAGGCTGTGGCAGCCTTCATCGCCCAAAACCGGATGAAGCCGGAGGACATCGACATCGTCGGCTTCCACGGCCAGACGGTGCTGCATCGCCCCGAGAAGCGGCTGACGGTCCAGATCGGCGATGCGCCGGCGCTGGCCAGGGCGATCCATATCCCCGTGATGCACGACTTCCGCGCCGCCGACGTCGAGGCCGGCGGGCAGGGCGCGCCGTTCGTGCCGGTCTACCACCGGGCGCTCGTCCATTCGCTGGAGCGCGAAGGGCCGATCGTCGTCGTCAATATCGGCGGTGTCTCCAACATCACCTATATCGACGGCAACGACACGCTGATCGCCTGCGACACCGGACCGGGCAACGCGCTGCTTGACGATTTCATGTACCGCACCATGAACCAGGCCTTCGATGCGGAAGGAAAGTTCGCAGCGCTCGGCAAGGCGGACGAAGCCTGGATCGCGCGGGCGCTGGAACTGCCGTTCTTCGCGGCTCCGCCACCGAAATCGCTCGACCGCAACGACTTTGCCGCGCTGAAGCTTGGCGACGTCCCGCCGGCCGACGGCGCCGCGACCCTGACCGCCTTCACTTCGGCGGCGATCGCCCGGATCATCTCGCTCCTGCCGCGCCGGCCGCGGAGCTGGATCGTCTGCGGCGGCGGCGCCCGCAACCTCACCATGCTGCGTATGCTGCGGGAGCGGGTAGGGTCGGCCACCGTCGAGGCCGCCGAGACGCTCGGCTGGGCCTCCGACGCCATCGAGGCGCAGGCCTTCGGCTTCCTGGCCGCCCGCGGCCTCAAGGGCCTGCCGCTGTCCTACCCGGCCACCACCGGCGTGCCGATGCCGATGACGGGCGGCGTGATGGCGCGGCCCTGAGGTCCGGGCCTTAGGATCCAAGGACGGTTGATGCAAATGCATCGATCTTGACGTGTGAATGCAATTGCATCTATATTTGATGCAGTTGCATCAAACCGCCGGGATCATTGCCATGACCGCTTCACTGAAACTCATCAGCCACAAGCTCTGCCCCTATGTGCAGCGTGCCGTGATCGCGCTCAACGAGAAAGGCGTGCCGTTCGAACGGATCGACATCGATCTCGCCAACAAGCCCGACTGGTTTTTGAAACTCTCGCCGCTCGGCAAGGTGCCGGTCCTGGTGGTGACGACGGAGAAGGGCGAGGTCGCGTTGTTCGAGAGCAACGTGATCTGCGAATACATCGAGGAGACGCAGGCAGGCCTCAAGCTGCATCCGGCGGATCCATTGAAGCGCGCCGAACATCGCGCCTGGATGGAGTTCGGCTCGGCGATCCTCGGTGACCTCTGGGGTCTGGAGACCACGACCGATCCGGCGACGTTCGAAAGCAAGCGCCAGGCGGTTGCGGCGAAATTCGCGCGCGTGGAGGCAGCGCTCGGCGCAGGGCCTTACTTCGCAGGCGATGCGTTCAGCCTCGTGGACGCGGTCTTCGCCCCGATCTTCCGCTATTTCGACCTGTTCGACGAACTGACCGAGCACGGCATCTTCAGCGATCTGCCGAAGGTCCGCGCGTGGCGCGTGGAGCTTGCGAGACGTCCGAGCGTGCGCGCCGCGGTCGGCGCGGACTATCCGCAATTGCTGCGTGCCTTCCTGGTGCGCCACGACGCGCATCTGCTGAAGCTTGCGGCCTGAGCGCACGCCAATGTCGCAATCCATGGCCTGGCTGATGCTGGTGATCGCCGGTGCGCTCGATGTCGGCTGGGCGATCTCGATGAAATATGCGGAAGGCTACACGCGCGCAGGCTGGAGCATCGTCTCGCTCGTGCTGCTCGCCGCCTTCGTCTTCCTGCTCGGACGCGCTTTGCAGGTGCTGGAGGTCGGCGTCGCCTATTCGGTGTGGACCGGCATCGGCGCGGCCGGCACCTTCCTGCTGGGCGTCGTGCTGTTCGGCGAGACCTTGAGCGCGATGAAGCTTGCCGGCATCGCGCTCGTGCTGATGGGGATCGCCGCGCTCAAGCTGGCCTAGATCTCCGCGGCCATCTTCGCGAGCGTTGCGACGGTATTCATGTTGCGCGCGGTGCCGGTCTTGGCGGCGGGGATGACGAGCTTCGACGTCCCCATGCCGTCGCCATAGTGCACGTAAATCTCGCGGCGGCCGAGGCGGAGCTCTTCGCTGTTCCGGCCGCGGATGTTGGCAAGCGCGTCTTCAGGTGGCGCCCTGTCGAGGAAGATCGCGACGGTGCGATTGGGCGTAGCCTTTGGAAAAGGATTGTCGGCCGAGACTTGCGCCATCTCGGCGGCGCTACGCACGAGCACCCCGACCGGCGCGCCGGCGTAGGCGTGCAGGCGCTTTTCGAGGGCGGTCTTGATTGCAGCTTCCGACTTGCGGCTCGTGAAGACGACGTTGCCGCTCGCAATATAGGTGCGCACGGCGGCGAAGCCGAGCTCTTCGCACATGGCCTTGAGCTCGCTCATCGGCAGCTTGCCGGTGCCGCCGACATTGACGGCACGCAGCAAGGCGACGAAGGAGCCCATTTGAGGCCTTAGCGCACGTTGGCGAGGCGCATGTCGAGATAGGCCGTGATGGTTTCCATCAGCGGCTCGAGCTTGGCGTCGAAGAAGTGGTTGGCGCCGGGGATGACCTGTTGGTCGATCACGATGCCCTTCTGCGTCTTCAGCTTCTCGACCAGCGTGTTGACGTCCTTGGGCGGCACCACCGCATCCTTCTCGCCATGCACGATCAGCCCCGACGAGGGGCAGGGCGCCAGGAACGAGAAGTCGTAGAGGTTGGCGGGCGGCGCGATCGAGATGAAACCCTCAACCTCGGGACGGCGCATCAACAGCTGCATGCCGATCCAGGCACCGAACGAGAAGCCCGCGACCCAGCATGCGCGTGCTTCGGGATTGATGGTCTGCGCCCAGTCGAGGGCTGCGGCAGCATCCGACAGTTCGCCGGTGCCGTGGTCGAACGAGCCCTGGCTGCGGCCGACGCCGCGGAAGTTGAAGCGCAGCACCGAGAAGCCGCGATGCGCGAAGGCGTAGTAGCACTGGTACACGATCTGATGGTTCATCGTGCCGTGAAACTGCGGATGCGGATGCAGGATCATCGCGATCGGCGCGTTCTTCTGCTTGGCCGGGTGATAGCGGCCTTCGAGACGGCCAGCAGGGCCGGTGAAAATGACTTCAGGCATGATGATCTCTTGATTGATCCCTTGAAGACGCTCTTCAGCAATCAACCGATTGTGCGGACTTCATCGACTGCTGTGCCGATCAAACCGCGAATGGAAGAGTGGAGCGGCGCCCTCGGATGGTGCGCGAGCGGCGCGCGGTGAACTGACGCGGGCGTTCTAACATGAGGCGAGGGTCAAAAAGCAAGCATCTTGAACATCCCGCAATGGGCTCAAGATGTTAGCGCGTCATGGCGGCGTCATTGAACGGTGGGGATTCGGAATCGAGTTGCCAAGCGCTCCACGGGGGCCCATGTCGGGCTCCAGGACGGGCACACCAGCTTGATCCATGGAGTAACATAATACCTCATGCAGAGTCGTGTCTATCTCGACTGGAATGCGACCTCGCCGCTCCGCGCCGAAGTGCGGACCGCGATGCTTGCAGCCTGGGAGCTGATCGGCAATCCGTCCTCGGTTCATGCCGAGGGTCGCGAGGCTCGCCGGCTGGTCGAGGAAGCCCGCGCCACGCTCGCGGCAGCCGTCGGTGCATTGCCGAGGAACGTCGTCTTCACCTCAGCCGGAACCGAGGCCAATGCGTTGGCGCTGTCGCCCGGTCTGCGGGGGGCGTCCGGCGGCCCCGTCGAGCGCCTGTTGGTCTCGGCCGTCGAGCATGCCTCGGTGCTGTCGGGCGGCCGATTCCCACCGGAGAAGGTCAGCCAGATCCCGGTCACACGCGCCGGCGTGATCGACCTCGACCGTCTGCAGGCTTTGCTCGGTGACGGCCCACCGGCGCTGGTCTCCATCATGGCTGCGAACAACGAGACCGGCGCAATTCAGCCGATCGCAGAGGCTGCTGGTATCGTCCACGAGGCGGGGGGGCTCCTGCACGTCGATGCGATCCAGGCGCTGGGGAAAATCCCGTTCGATATCAAGACTGTGGACGCAGACCTTGCGACCTTTTCCGCGCACAAGATCGGCGGCCCCAAGGGCGTCGGCGCGCTGGTCCTGGCGGAGGGGATCGCCGGACTGGAACCCGTGCTGCGGGGCGGCGGGCAGGAGCTGAGCCGGCGCGCGGGAACCGAGAATGTCGCCGGCATCGCCGGCTTCGGGGCGGCGGTGAGAGCGGCCCTTCAGGCTCTGCCGGAGGATGCGGAGCGGATGGCAACCCTCAGAGATTCCTTGGAAAATGGTATCCGCGGGATTGCCGGGGCGATGGTCTTCGCGGATGACATCAAGCGGTTGCCAAATACCACCCTTTTCACTGCCCCCGGCCTGAAGGCCGAAACCGCCGTGATCGGCTTCGATCTCGAAGGCGTGGCTGTGTCCTCGGGCTCGGCCTGTTCATCAGGCAAGGTGCAGCCGTCTCACGTGCTGTCGGCGATGGGGTATGATGCCACCCTTGCCCAGGGAGCGGTGCGTCTCAGTCTGGGCTGGTCCACGGAACCAGATGACATCAACAGGACGTTAGAGGCTTGGCGAAAGCTTGGTAATACCCTACTTAGAGCCTAAGCGACGAAACACGGCTTGAACGGTTCTAAGCGCGTGCTTTCTGCCGAAAAACATCGTAATACTCGTCCAAGTTTGTGATCCACCGCGGTCCTTGAAACCGCGAGCGGAGGATAGAATGCCAGCCGTGCAAGAGACGGTCGAGCGCGTGAAGCGCATCGACGTCGATCAGTATCGTTATGGGTTTGAGACCCTGATCGAGTCCGACAAGGCCCCCAAGGGACTGTCGGAAGAGACCGTCAAGTTCATCTCCGAGAAGAAGAACGAACCCGCCTGGATGCTCCAGTGGCGGCTCGAGGCCTATCGGCGCTGGCTGACCATGACCGAGCCTACCTGGGCGCGCGTCGACTATCCCAAGATCGACTTCCAGGACCTCTATTACTACGCGGCGCCGAAGCCGAAGAAGACGGTCACCTCGCTCGACGAGATCGATCCGGAGATTCTGAAGACCTACGAGAAGCTCGGCATTCCCCTGCGGGAAGTCGCGATGCTCGAAGGCGTCGAGCCGAAGCCCGGCGAGGAAGATCCGGCCCGGCGCAAGATCGCGGTCGACGCGGTCTTCGATTCGGTCTCGGTTGCGACCACGTTCAAGGCCGAGCTGAAGAAGGCCGGCGTGATCTTCATGCCGATCTCGGAGGCGATCCGCGAGCATCCCGAGCTGGTGCAGAAATATCTGGGCTCGGTGGTTCCGACCTCGGACAATTTCTACGCGACGCTGAACTCGGCGGTGTTCTCCGACGGCTCGTTCGTCTACGTGCCGCCGGGCGTGCGCTGCCCGATGGAGCTGTCGACCTATTTCCGCATCAACGAGCGCAACACCGGCCAGTTCGAGCGCACGCTGATCATCGCCGACAAGGGTTCTTACGTCAGCTATCTCGAAGGCTGCACCGCGCCGCAGCGCGATGAGAACCAGCTGCACGCCGCCGTGGTCGAGCTCGTTGCGCACGATGATGCCGAGATCAAATACTCGACGGTGCAGAACTGGTATCCCGGCAATTCGGAAGGCAAGGGCGGCATCTACAATTTCGTCACCAAGCGTGGCGACTGCCGTGGCGACCGGTCCAAGATTTCCTGGACCCAGGTCGAGACCGGCTCCGCCATCACCTGGAAGTACCCGAGCTGCATCCTGCGTGGCGACAATTCCAGCGGTGAGTTCTACTCGATCGCGATCTCGAACGGTTTCCAGCAGGTCGATTCGGGCACCAAGATGATCCACCTCGGCAAGAACACGTCGAGCCGGATCATCTCGAAGGGCATCGCCGCCGGCAAGTCGCAGAACACCTATCGCGGGCTCGTCACCGCGCACCGGAAAGCGACCGGCGCGCGCAACTTCACGGCGTGCGATTCCCTGTTGATCGGTGACAAATGCGGCGCGCACACCGTGCCGTATATCGAGGCCAAAAACTCCTCGGCGACGTTCGAGCACGAGGCGACGACCTCGAAGATCTCCGAGGACGTGCTGTTCTATTGCATCCAGCGCGGCCTCACCCAGGAAGAAGCCGTCGGCCTCGTCGTCAACGGTTTCGTCAAGGACGTGCTTCAGCAGCTGCCGATGGAATTCGCGGTGGAAGCGCAGAAGCTGATCTCGATCTCGCTTGAAGGGTCGGTCGGCTAATCGCCGACCCTCGCGGTGCGCTACGGCGCTCCATGCATCATTTGAATAGACTGGACACCAAGATGGCTTTGCTTGAAGTGAAGGATTTGAAGGTTCGTGTCGAAGAGCGTGAGATCCTCCACGGGCTGACGCTGACCGTGAACGAGGGCGAGGTTCACGCGATCATGGGGCCGAACGGCTCCGGCAAATCGACGCTCTCCCACGTCATCGCCGGCAAGCCCGGCTACGAGGTTACCGACGGCCAGATCCTGTTCAAGGGCGAGGACCTGCTGGAGATGGATCCCAACGAGCGCGCCGCGAAGGGCGTGTTCCTGGCGTTCCAGTATCCGGTCGAGATTCCCGGCGTCGCCACCATGACCTTCCTGCGCACCGCACTGAACGCGCAGCGCAAGGCGCGCGGCGAAAGCGAATATTCGACCCCGGACTTCCTGAGGAAGGTCCGCGAGGTCTCGAAGTCGCTGAACATCCCGCAGGACATGCTCAAGCGCGGCGTCAATGTCGGCTTCTCCGGCGGTGAGAAGAAGCGCAACGAGGTGCTGCAGATGGCGCTGTTCGAGCCGAGCCTGTGCATCCTCGACGAGATGGATTCCGGCCTCGACATCGACGCGCTGCGCATTGCGGCCGACGGCGTCAACGCGCTGCGCTCGCCCAAGCGCGCGATGGTCGTCATCACCCATTATCAGCGGCTGCTGAACTACATCGTGCCCGACGTCGTGCACGTGATGTCGAAGGGCCGTGTCGTGAAGAGCGGCGGCAAGGACTTGGCGCTGGAGCTGGAAGCGTCCGGCTACGCCCAGTTCGAGGATGCCGCGTAAGGAATTTTAGGATGAACGTTGCTGTGGCAAAGACCGGAAACGGCCGTGCGGTGAGCGATCTCTTCGCCAGCGCCGAAGGCCGCCTGCCGGGTTCGCCTTCTGTGATCGCGGTACGCCGCGAGGCGTTCGAGACCTATGAGCGTCTCGGCCTGCCGCATCGCCGGATCGAGGAATGGAAATACACCGACCTGCGTGCACTGGTCGGCGAGGTGCTGCCGCTTGCAGCCAGCCCCGATGCGGCCGCGCTGAAGCGTGCCGCGGATGCCGTCAAGGCGCATGCGATCGAAGGCGCCCGCAAGCTGGTGCTGGTCGACGGCGTGTTCGCGGCCGATCTCTCCGACGTCAAGGCGCTTGCCTCTGAGGCGGGCCTCAAGATGCTGCGGGAAGCGCTGGAGAAGGACGCAGGTCTCCTGAAGACCGCGGCCACCGATGCCGTGATCGCGCTGAATGCGGCGCTGGCAACCGACGGCGTCGTGTTGTCGATCGCCGACGGTGCGCAGCTGTCCGCGCCGATCCAGATCATCCACATCGCGACCGCTTCGTCCGCGTCGGCTTTCAGCCGTTCACAGATCGCGGTCGGGAACGGCGCTCGCGCCACCATCATCGAGAGCTTTGTTGCGGCCGGTGCCAAGGCCTACCAGGTCAACGACGCCGTCATCCTCTCGGTCGGCGACAATGCCGACGTCGCGCATATCCGCCTGTTGGACGATGCACCCGACGCAGTGAATGTGACTTCGCAGTTCGTCACGGTCGGCGCGAACACGAAGCTCAATTTCTTCAACATGACGACTGGCGCTGCCGTCAGCCGCCTCCAGGGCTTCATCACGATGGCGGGCGAGGGCAGCGACCTCTCCGTCAACGGCGTGAACCTGCTCCAGAAGACCGAGCACGGCGACACCACGCTGGTGGTCGATCATGCCGTGCCGAACTGCGTCAGCCGCGAGGTCTTCCGCGCGGTGATCGACGATCGCGCCCATTCGGTGTTCCAGGGCCGCATCATCGTCCGTCCCGACGCGCAGAAGACCGACGGCAAGATGATGACCCGCGCGCTGCTGCTTTCGGACGAAGCCGAGGCCGACAACAAGCCGGAGCTCGAGATCTTCGCCGATGACGTCTCCTGCGGCCACGGCGCCACTGCCGGCGCGCTCGACGACAGCCTGCTGTTCTACCTGAAGGCGCGCGGCCTCCCGGAGAAGCAGGCCCAGGCGCTGCTGATCCAGGCTTTCGTGGGTGAGGCGATCGAGCAGATCGCCGATGACGGTTTGCGCGAGCACGTGATCGGTATCGCCGAGCGCTGGCTGGAGCGGCGCCAATGAGCACGCATCCCGCAGTCAAGAACGGTGCCTACGACGTCGCACGCGTGCGCCAGGATTTTCCGGCGCTCGCCATGCAGGTCTACGGCAAGCCGCTGGTCTATCTCGACAACGCCGCCTCGGCGCAGAAGCCGAGCGCCGTGCTCGACCGCATGACGCAGGCCTATACGTCCGAATACGCCAACGTGCATCGCGGCCTGCATTACCTCGCCAATGCCGCCACCGAGGCCTATGAGGGCGGTCGCAGCAAGGTTGCGCAGTTCATCAACGCGCCGCGGACCGAAGAGGTCATCTTCACCCGCAACGCGACGGAGGCGATCAACCTCGTCGCGTCGTCCTGGGGCGAACCGAACATCAAAGAGGGCGACGAGATCGTCATCTCGATCATGGAGCACCACTCCAACATCGTGCCGTGGCATTTCCTCAGGGAACGCCATGGCGCCGTGATCAAGTGGGCGCCGGTCGACGACGAGGGTAACTTCCTCATCGACGAGTTCGAGAAGCTGCTGACGTCGAAGACCAAGCTGGTCGCGATCACGCAGATGTCGAACGCGCTCGGCACCATTGTGCCGATCAAGGACGTCGTGAAAATCGCCCACGCCCGCGGCATTCCCGTGCTCGTCGACGGCAGCCAGGGTGCAGTGCATCTGCCTGTCGACGTCCAGGATCTCGGCTGCGATTTCTATGTCTTTACCGGCCACAAGGTCTACGGGCCGACCGGCATCGGCATCCTCTGGGCCAAGTACGACCACCTCGTCGCGATGCGTCCCTATAACGGCGGCGGCGAGATGATCCGCGAGGTCTCGCGCGACATCGTCACCTATGGCGATCCCCCGCACAAGTTCGAGGCCGGCACGCCCGCGATCGTCGAGGCCGTGGGCCTTGGCGCGGCCATCGACTACGTCAGTTCGATCGGCAAGGAGCGCATCGCCGCCCACGAGCACGATCTCACCACCTACGCCCAGGACCGGCTGCGCGAGATCAATTCGCTGCGGCTGATCGGCACCGCCCGGGGCAAGGGCCCGGTGATCTCCTTCGAGCTCAAGGGCGCCCACGCCCACGACGTCGCCACCGTGATCGACCGCCAGGGCATCGCCGTGCGCGCCGGCACCCATTGCGTGATGCCGCTTTTAGAGCGGTTCAACGTGACTGCCACCTGCCGGGCGTCGTTCGGCATGTATAATACGCGGGAAGAAGTCGATCATCTGGCACAGGCGCTGTTGAAGGCGCGGGATTTGTTCGCATGAGTGACACGGCCGAAGTCAAAGCCAATCCGATGGAGACCCAGTCGGCGCTGCCGCCTGAGGAGACCGAGCGTCTCACCACCGAGATCATCGCGGGCCTCAAGACCGTGTTCGATCCGGAGATCCCGGCTGACATCTACGAACTCGGCCTGATCTACAAGGTCGAGATCAAGGACGACCGCTCGGTTGACGTCCAGATGACGCTGACGACGCCGAACTGCCCGGCTGCCGGCGAGCTCCCGACCATGGTCGAGAACGCGGTCGCCAGCGTCCCCGGCGTCGGCGTGGTCGACGTCAAGGTCGTCTGGGAGCCGCCGTGGTCGCCGGAACGCATGAGCGACGAGGCCCGCCTCGTGCTCAACATGTGGTGACGCGTAACTCTGGCATTGAATTCGCTCAGCAACGGACCACATCACTGACATGACACAGATATCGTCCGGCCCAACACCAGCATCCACTCCGAAACCGCGGCGCCCGCGTCCGCAGGTGATGCGGCTGACCGATGCCGCCGCCCAGCGCATCAGCGAGCTGACGAGCCGCGCCGATTCCGAGATCGTGGGCCTGCGCGTCGGCGTGAAGAACGGCGGCTGTGCCGGCCAGTCCTACACGGTCGAATACGCCCATGATGTCCGCCCGACCGACGAGGTCGTCGAGGACAAGGGCGTCAAGATCCTGGTCGATCCCAAGGCCGTGCTGTTCCTGCTCGGCACCGAGATGGACTACAAGGCCGACAAGATGCAGGCCCAGTTCGTCTTCAACAACCCCAACCAGGTCTCCGCCTGCGGCTGCGGCGAGTCGGTCGAGCTGCGGCCCGCGAAGATCGACGGGTAAGTCGCTGTCGTCCCCGCGAACGCGGGGACCCATACCGCGTGATCTGGCGATGACGCTAGGTATCAGTACCAAGCTTTCCTGGCTGGTAGTCTTCGCTAAACTCCTCCCTGTGGTTATGGGTCCCCGCGTTCGCGGGGACGACCGTGGGGAGACAGCTTGGCCATGGACCGCGAATTCCTGATCGACCTGTTCGCCGATTTCGGCCCCGTCACCATCCGAAAAATGTTCTCCGGCTACGGCATCTCCGCCGACGGCATCAACTTCGCGCTCGCCTTGCGCGCGGGCCTGTTCTTCCGCGCCGACGAGGTCACCATCCCGGACTTTGAAGCGGAAGGCTCGAAGCCGTTCCAGTATTCGACCCGCGCCAAAACCGTGCTGGTGAATTCCTATTGGGAATTGCCGGCGCGCCTGTTCGACGATTCCGAGGAGCTTGCGCAATGGGCGAGGGCAGCGCTCGCCACCGCCCAGCGCGCCAAGGTGAAGAAGCGGCCGAAGGGGAAGAAGGCGGTGGCGAAGAAAACGCCGGCGAAGAAGACTGTGAAGAAGCGAGCAGCCAAGAAAGCGGTTCGTAGGGTGGGCAAAGCGACTCGTCCGCCGTAGCTCGTAGAGCGAAGGCGGAAGCGTGCCCACCGTTCAGGATAAAGGTGCTGGAGAGATGGTGGGCACGGCGCCTGCGCGCCTTTGCCCACCCTACGAGACCTCAGTCCACCGCCTTGGTCAGTCCGACCCTCATGTCCTTGGCCATGAAGACGCAGACTCCATCGGCAAGCACACGACCGCCGGCAATTCCGAGCACCAGCTTGCCGCGCCGGACCATACGCATGGCGACCTCGTAGCGCACGCAGCCCGTGTCGGGTGTGATGGATCCCGTGACGTCGACCTCGCCGACGCCGATGGCGCGGCCCTTGCCCGGTGAACCCGACCAGCCGAGCCAGTAGCCGATCATCTGCCACATCGCATCCAGGCAGAGACTTCCCGGCATCATCGCGTCACCGCGATAGTGGGAATCGAAGAACCAGTGGCCGGGCACAATGTCGAGCTCGCCGACTATGTGGCCCTTGCCGAACTCGCCGCCGTCCAGGCTGATCTCGGTGATGCGATCCATCATGAGCATCGGCGGGGCCGGCAATTGCGCGTTGCCCGGGCCGAAATAGCCGCCGTCGCTCGATCTCAGCAGTTCATCCCTGGTGTACGACGGCTGCGGTGTGTGAAAGTCATGGGGATTGGGCAAGACGACAAGTCCTCTCGACGCTCGTAGTCGGGCGGCGGGGAAGATGTCGTTCGGCGGGTTGGAATGTCAAGCGCCGGCCGTTTCTTCGGCGCGCTGCTTCGGCGTCAGGCCACCCGGCTGTGCGACTCGATCGCGAACTCCGGATCGGCCTCGCAGATCACGCGGTTGCGCCCGTTGCGCTTGGCGGCATAGAGGCAGGCATCGGCACGCTCGATCAGTGCGTCGGGATCGTCGCCCTGCTTGAGCATGGAGACGCCGACGGAGATGGTGACGCGGCCGAGGATCTCGCCGGTCGATTTCTTCTTCAATTCCTTCGCCATCACGGCGCGGCGGATGTGATCTGCAACGGTGAGGGCCTGGCGCAGCGCCGTGTTGGGCAGCAGGACCGCGAATTCCTCGCCGCCATAGCGCGCGGTGATGTCCTGTCCCTTGATGGTCTGCTTCATGGACAGGCCGACCAGCCGCAACACCTGGTCGCCGGTGAGATGGCCGTAGGAATCGTTGAACGATTTGAAATGATCGATGTCGAACAGCAGCAGCGACAGTGGCTCGCCCGAGGCGAGCGCGCTCTGCACGGCCATGCCGATCATGCGATCGAAATATTTGCGATTGCCCAATCCCGTAAGCGGATCGGTCAGGCTCTCGGCGCGGATCGCCTCCAGGCTCTGCTGGAGATTGCTGATCTCGTTCTTGGACAGGGTCAGCCGGTCTTCCAGCGCCTTGTTGGTCTCGCGCATCTCGCTGGTCGAACGCAGCAGCGTCTCGACGATCGACTTGATCTGGTCGCGGTTCTTGGCCGACGACAGTTGCTCGGTCGCGCCCGACAGGCTGGCATCGTAGGAGCCGGTCATCCCGAGCGCTTCGCTCAGCACCGTCATCACGTCGTCGATCTCGCCGATGACGCGTGCGCCGACCTTGTCGATGCGGTCGGTGGTCTTGATGTGGGAAAGATAGGTCTCGTAGATCTGCTCGAGATCGCCTTCGGTCAGCTTGCCGTGGCGCGCCAGCGTCTCGTTGATGATCTTGTTGAGCGGCGCGTTATAGCCGGTGGCGTAGACGTACCAGATCTCGTAATTGCGGGGAATTGCAGTCTGTCGAAGCGAGCGGATCTGACCGAGAGCCACTTCGGCGAACGCCATCGTGCGTTCGTGTTCGTCGAGCACCTTGACCACTGAACATACCCCACAGCGGTCGGTGCGCCATCGACCGCAGCAATACTTAAATTATGTTCGCAGGCTAACGGACGATCGTGAACGCTCTGTAAACAGACGTTCGCGAATGCATCAGAATAAGTGTGAAGCGGCTCTGCTCAACCGAACCTGAGTCGCGCCGGCGCGTCAGGCGCCGGCGGGAGAACGCACTGGCCGGAGCAGAAACGCCGGAAGGTGCGAGTGATCGCCGGGCTCGGTATCGGCCTCGCGCTGGCGGCGCGGCTCGGGGCGGCCGATCGACGGCACATGCGATGGATTGGCTTGCTGGCGCGATCCACCGCGCGGCTCCGATGATTGCTTCGCTTCACGCGGAGGCCTCGCCTCCCGTGCGGGCCTCGGCTCACGTGCAGGTCTCGCTTCAGGAGCGGGCTGTGTCTCTGCGGAAGGCCTCGCCTCGCCGCGCGGTTCGCGGGGCTCGTGGCTGCGCTCACGATCGCGGCCACGCTGCGGCTTGCCGCGTCCGCCGCGGGAACGTTCACGGTCGCGCCCGCGCGGTTCGCGCGAACGTGCGCTCTGCTCGCCTGCGTCCGCGGGCACTTCGAAATCGCCCTCGGCGCGCGGAATGCTCTGGCCGATCAGCTTCTCGATCGCCACCATCGACTTCTGGTCGAGCGGCGTCACGAGCGAGATCGCCATACCGGACCGGCCGGCGCGGCCGGTGCGGCCGACGCGGTGAACATAGTCGTCGGGGTGGTGGGGGACGTCGAAATTGAAGACGTGGCTGACCTCAGGGATGTCGAGGCCGCGGGCGGCAACATCGGAGGCGACCAGCAGCGGCAGTTCGCCCTTGCGGAACTGTTCGAGCGCCGCCGTGCGGGCCGACTGGTCCATGTCGCCATGCAGGGCGCCGACGCTGAAACCATGCTTTTGCAGTGATTTGTGAACGACGGCGACCTCGCGCTTGCGATTGCAGAAGATGATCGCGTTCTGGAGATCCTTGGCCTCGCGCAGCAGGCGTCGCAGCAATTCACGCTTCTCATGCGCCTCGCGCCCGGCCGGGACCTGACACTGCGTGACGGTCACGGCGGTGGTGGCGGGCTTGGAGACCTCGACCTTCTGCGGATTATGCAGGAAGGTCTCGGTGATGCGCCGGATTTCCGGCGGCATGGTCGCGGTGAAGAACAGGGTCTGCCGCGTGAACGGGACGAGCTTGCAGACGCGCTCGATGTCGGGAATGAAGCCCATGTCCAGCATGCGGTCGGCTTCGTCGATGACGAGCAGCTCGACGCCGGTGAGCAGCAGGCCGCCGCGCTCGGTGTGGTCGAGCAGGCGGCCGGGGGTGGCGATCAGCACGTCGACGCCGCGCGTCAGCTTGGCATCCTGGTCGCCGAAGGATACGCCGCCGATCAGCAGGGCGACGTTGAGCTTCTGGCCGGCGCCGTAGCGGTCGAAGTTTTCCTTCACCTGCGCCGCGAGCTCGCGGGTCGGCTCCAGGATCAGCGTGCGCGGCATGCGCGCGCGGGCGCGACCCTTTTCGAGGATGGTGAGCATCGGCAGCACGAAGGCCGCGGTCTTGCCGGTGCCGGTCTGGGCGATGCCGAGCACATCCTTGCGTGCGAGGACGTGGGGGATCGCCTGTTCCTGAATGGGGGTGGGGGTGGTGTAACCGGTGGCCGCCACTGCGGCGAGGACTTTTTCAGACAGTCCGAGATTTGAAAAGGACATTGAGCCTCTGGTCGAAACCGCCGTTCGGAATCGAGAGTAATTAAGGCTGTCGCGTTCCACCCCGAAACGGCGCGCTCTCAAAGAAGCTGGGGGTGCTGACTCACGCGAACAAAGCGCAAGGCTCAAGAATCGGTCTTCGATCTGAGCCGCGTCGCCCTGGAACATAGGCGGGAATCGGCCAAAGTCAATGGAGCGGGCGCGGGAAGACCCTAAAAAACCTGAGGTTTTTGCTCAAATAGCGGGCCCGACTGGGCTTTTCCGCCTCCACCGTCAACCGGGCGATAGCTGCCGGAGGGACGGCTAACGCCCCTCCGGGCCCCGGGCCCGGAAATCGCCGGGGGCCATTCCGTAGGCGGCGTTGAAGACCCGGTAATAGGTCGCCAGGCTCTCGAAGCCGCAGGAGGTCGCGATATCAGCGATCAGCCGGTCCGGCGCCTCGCGCATCAGGCGGCGGCTCTGTTTCAGGCGTTCGTCCGTCACGGTCTGCGAAAAGCTCTTCGCCGCGGCTTCGAACAGCATGTGCAGGTGACGCACGGACACACCGAGCTGGTCAGCCACCATCGTCGGCGCCAGATCGGGGTCTTGCAGATAGCGCGCGATCAGGCGACGCGCCTGTGAGAGCCGGGCGGTCCGCAGCGCGGCCTGCCCACGGCGGCTGCCGGGCCGCACGATGCCGCGCTCGATCAGCGCCAGATGGGCCAAGGCCTGGACGAGCGAGGCTTGATCCAAGGCCTGATCCAAGGAGGTCTGGGCGACTGAGGTCGCATCAGTGGCGCCGTTATCGCCTGCGGCGGCCTCATCGAGGTCGGCGAAGCAGGCGCCGAGCAGGGGCGCCAGGCCGGGATCGTTGAACGTCCGGGGCGCAAGCTCGCGCATGCGCCTGTCCTGCGTGGAGAGGCTGCTCACGGGGATCTTCAGGATGCGCAGGTGGAAGCCGCCTGCGCCGAGCGGCGCGGTGCGATAGGGCTGGTCGGTATGGCTGGTGGCGAAGCTGCCGTTGGCGATCGCAAAGTCGCCGGTGCGCATGCCGCCGAACCAGCCGCCGCTGCCGAGCTGCTGGTAGACGCAGATGCTGTCGCCGGGCGCGTAGGCGATGTCGGAGTTGCTGCGCTCGACCGTGTAGTGCGACGCCTTCAGCTCGACGAGCCCACCGCCGCCGAGCTGGCGCAGCGAGAATTCGCCGTAGAAGTCCGCGCGGCGCTCGCGCTCGAGTTCGGCGGTGACGCCGAACAGGCCCTTGGACCGGACCTCGCGCCAATAGTCGAACCGGTCATGCGGCTCGACCTCGTTAGTACACCATCGATACACGGCAGCCCCCGCTTGCAGCGCAGCTTCCTAGAAAAAGCAGATTCCGGAGGAATCTGCCATAGTCCAGATGACGGAACCCGTGGGCTCTGCGCGTTGAACCGTCGATATGGCTGGACCGACTATCATCAACGGCAGAGGGTTCCAATGAATCGCTGTTCGAGGGGGCCGGCGGAGCGCCGTTCTGCAACGGGAATTTTACGATGACGCGTCGGCTTTTCAGAATTCTGGCGGCCCTTGGCCTTGCGGTGAGCCTGAGCGGCTTCGCGCTGCCCGCACAAGCCGAGAAGCGCGTTGCGCTCGTCGTCGGCAACAACGACTACAGGAACGTCCCCAAGCTCCTCAAGGCGGTCAACGACGCCCGCACCATGGGCGATACACTGAAGCAGCTCGGTTTCTCGGTGATGGTCGCCGAGAACCAGAGCCGGCAGCAATTCTCCGAGACGCTGCTCGCGTTCGACAGGACGATCGAGCCCGGCGACACCGCATTCTTCTTCTACGCCGGCCACGGCTTCGAGATCGCGGGCCAGAACTACCTGTTGCCGACTGACGTACCGGCGGCGACCGAAGGGCAGGAAGAGCTGGTGCGCGACGCTTCCATCCTGGCCGACCGCATCGTCGAGCGCCTTCAGAACAAGAAGGCGCGCACGTCGATTCTGGTGTTCGACGCCTGCCGCAACAACCCGTTCGAGCGCAAAGGCACCCGCGCGGTCGCCGGCGGCGGCGGCCTCGCGCCGATGGTGCAGCTGCCCGAAGGCGTGTTCTCGGTGTTCTCCGCAGGTCCCCGCCAGACCGCACTCGATCGTCTCTCCAACGACGACGCCAATCCCAATTCGGTGTTCACGCGCACCTTCGCCAAGGAGCTGCTCCAGCCCGGCGAGAACCTGGTGCAGGTGGCGCAGCGCACCCGCCGTCTCGTCAGCGAGATGGCCGACACCGTCAAGCACAGGCAGGTGCCGGTCTATTTCGACCAGATGGTCGACGACGTCTTCCTCAGCGGCGTTGCCAAGGACGCGACGGCCGCTGCGCGCCCGGCCGATCCGCCGCCGCAGAAGCTCGCGGCTCTCCCGCCGGTGTCGGTACCGCGCGTGCCGAAGGAAGAAACCACCAACGCGCCGATCGCCAGCTTCTCGCGCCACAATGGCGGCTGGAGCGTGGTGTTCTCCTTCGCCGACCCGACGCTCGGTATTTCCTGGCGCATGGCCGGCAATGGCGATTTCCGCGAGACCGGCTTCATCGACACGCTCGATCCGCGCACGCGCAAGCGGATGCCGAACCCGTCGATCGAATTGCCGCCGGATGCGCAGGCCGGCACCATCGAGGTCCGCTATGTCGATCAGTCCGGCGACATGCAGGGGCCATTCCCGATCAAGTTCGATCCCGAGGCCGCGCTGATCCGCGACCAGCGCAAGATTCTCGACATGACCGCGACGAGCTGGCTGTCGTTCCGCGAGTTCAACGGGCTGCTCGTCTATTACACGCATCTCGTGTCCTACCGGTGCGCCATCCGCGAGGTGCGCATCGGCATCGACACCGCCGTTCCGAACCAGGTGTTGAAGATGCCGGGCTGCGACATGCGCGATCCCAGCGCGATCAGCGCCGGCATGCCGCTCTACATGAAGCTTGCCCCGGCGACGCAGTTCGTCTCGGTGGAACTGACCTACCGCGATGGCAGCGTGTCGGAAATCAAGAGTTTTCGGGCCGCGAACCGCAGCAACAACTGAGCGGTCTGCCATTGTTGGGCGGCGAGCGCAGTTGGCGCGGGAAACTAGCCGCGACGCTTCCCGATGTAGCGCTTGATGGCGTCGATCGCTTCCATCAAGGGCGGCGCAAGCGAGAAGAACGTCCCCATGGCGATCGAGATGACCACATGGCGAAGCAGGACCTTCTCCTGTTCCTCGAACGGATAGCCGTTCTGGTCGATCCGTGCCGGCGCGAGCGTTCCCGCCTCCTGAGGATCCGGCTTCCGCGGCTTGCGCGGCGGCAGCATGATCACGACGAAAAGCACGTTGATCAGCAGCCAGATGCCAAGCACTATCAGTATGGTGCGCAACGCGGGATCATCCTGAAATCAATCGAAATTATCAGCAACGCTACCGGCCATTCGGCATTGCGGCAAACCAATTCCGGCTTGTTGCACCGCACAGAGTACTAAAGTTGTAAGCGAGGAGTTGATGACGGAATCTGATACCCCAGAGCAGACCGTGCGTCACTCCGTGAGAGCCCGATGTTGCATCGTCGGCGGCGGGCCGGCCGGCATGATGCTCGGCTATCTCCTGGGACGCGCCGGCATCGACGTCGTGGTGCTGGAGAAGCATGCGGATTTCTTCCGCGACTTTCGCGGCGATACCGTGCATCCCTCGACGCTCCAGGTGATGGATGAGCTCGGCCTGATCGATGGGTTCCTGAAGCTGCCGCACCAGCGCCTGCAGATGATGGACGGCCTGTTTGGCGGCACGCCCGTGCGGATCGCCGATCTCCGCCGGCTCCGCACCAAGTACCCGTTCATTGCCTTCATGCCGCAATGGGACTTCCTGAATTTCCTGCGTGAGGCCGGCCAGCGCTTCGCCTCGCTCAAGGTGATGATGAATACGGAAGCCGTCGATCTGATCCGTCGCGGCGAGACCATCGCCGGCGTGCGCGCGATGACGCCGGATGGGCCGATCGACATCGAAGCCGATCTCACCATTGCCTGCGATGGCCGGCATTCGACGGTGCGCGAGCGTGCGGGGCTCCGCGTCGAGGAGATCGGCGCGCCGATGGACGTGCTGTGGTTCCGCGTCGGCCGCAAGGCGGACGAGACCGAGAACCTGTTCGCGCGCGTCGAGCCCGGAAAGATGATGGTCACGTTCGACCGCGGCGACTATTGGCAGTGCGCCTATGTCATCGCGAAGGGACAATACGAGGCAGTGAAGGCGAGGGGATTGCAGGCGCTGCTCGACGACGTCGTGCGCATGGCGCCGATCCTTCGATCCGGCATTGCCGATGTGAAGAGCTTTGACGACGTCAAGCTGCTCACCGTCGCGATCAACCGCCTGGCGCGCTGGACGCGGCCGGGCCTGCTTCTCATCGGCGATGCCGCGCACGCGATGTCGCCGGTCGGCGGCGTCGGCGTCAATCTCGCCGTGCAGGACGCAGTTGCGACCGCCAATTTGCTGGCCGACAAGCTTCGGCAGGGCTGCCCAACCGAGAATGAACTCGATGCCGTGCGCCGACGCCGCGAATTCCCGGTGAGGATGACGCAGCGCATGCAGATGATCGTGCAGAACAACATCATCAGCGGCGCCCTGCAGGGCGCCGATCGGCCGCTGAAGGTGCCGCTGGTCGTGCGCCTGATCACTGCGCTGCCATGGCTTCAGGGTATTCCGGCGCGCCTGATTGCGCTCGGCGTGCGGCCCGAGCATGTGCAGTCCAAGGCCGCGCCGGCATCGTAGTGCAGGAGGTCGGTAGGGATAACGCGGCGTTAAATCGCGCGCCGCGCGTTGCGTGCGTGCAACAGCGCAAACGGATTCACGTCGCGCCGCTTGCCAATCCGGCGTCTTAACTTTCTTGATTCAAATTTGAGTAAGACCTGCGTGTGACCGTGCACCCATCAAAGGACACGGGGTGTACCATGCGTAATAAATTGATTGCCGCCTTCGCCTGCACGACCGCTCTGGTTTCGACCGGCGCTGCTTCAGCCGCCGATCTCGGTGCGCGTTACACGAAGGCGCCCGCCTATGCGGAGCCGCTGTTCAACTGGACCGGTTTCTATGTCGGCGGCCACATCGGTGGCGCATGGACCAACGAGCAGTTCATCAACAACGGGACCGGCGCGCCGTTCGGTGATCTCGTTCCGGGCCAGGGCTATCGCCAGCGTGGCGCTGGCATCATGGGCGGCGCCCAGATCGGCTACAACTGGCAGGCCAACAACTACGTGTTCGGCATGGAAGGCACGATCTCCGGCCTCGACAACAAGGGTGCGGTCGTCAACACCGCCTTCGGCGCCGCTGACGACATCTTCACCTGGCGCGCCAACGTGCTCGCGACCGTCGTCGGCCGCGCCGGCTTCGCCGTGCAGAACAATTTGTTCTACATCAAGGGCGGCTATGCCGGCGTGAACAACCGTCTCAACGTCAGCGACACCGTTGCGCCCTCGACCGGCTCGGGCGGTCAGACCCACTGGGCCAACGGCTGGACCGTCGGCGCCGGCTGGGAATACGGCATCACCCGCAACTGGATCGTCGGCCTCGAGTACAATTACGCGGCCTTCGGCAGCCAGACCTATCAGCTCGGCGGCACCTCGGGTAACTACACCTTCGATGCCAAGCCGCGCGACATCCAGTGGGCCGTCGTGCGCGCAAGCTACAAGTTCGACGCACCGGTCATCGCGCGCTACTGAGCACGTCAACAAACGACCGAAGCTAAAAAAGTACTGCCAACAACTGAAAGCCCCGGCTCCGTCCGGGGCTTTTTTCTGCCGATTCGCGCGTCGTTGTCGCCACAGGCGGGACGGCGCAGCGGATGGTCATCTCCGGAAACTGACCGTGACGGTGCATAAGGGTGCAGTAGGTAAATAGCACTTGCCTATTTCTGCCCTCACGGACTCCGCGACGTATCGTTTCAGCCATGTCGTTGATGCGGTGCGCGTCGGCGTGAACTACCGCTTCGGTCCCTCGGCCGTCGTCGCAAGGTACTGATCTCTCCGAACGTGAGAGCTTTCAAAGCCCCGGCATCTGCCGGGGCTTTTTCGTCGGCCGCGGCCAAGCTTACGCCATCACGGAGAATCCACCGTCGACGGGGATCGCAGTGCCCGTGACGAAGTTCGAGGCGGACGAGGCGAGGAACACGGCGATGCCGGCGAAGTCGTCGATATCGCCCCAGCGTCCCGCGGGCGTGCGCGCCAGCACGCGCTCATGCAGTCCCGAGACCTGCTGCCGCGCGCCGCGCGTCAGGTCGGTGTCGATCCAGCCCGGCAGGATGGCGTTGACCTGGATGTTGTCGGGCGCCCACGCATTGGCGCACGCGCGCGTGTACTGCACGATGCCGCCCTTGCTTGCCGCATAGGCGGTGGCGAAGCTCGCGCCGAAGATCGACATCATCGAGCCGATATTGATCACCTTGCCGTTGCCCGACGCCTTCAGCGCCGGATAGGCCAGCTTCGAGCACACGAAAGCGCTGGTGAGGTTGGTGTCGATCACCTTGTTCCACTCGTCGAGCTCGAGCTCGTGCGGCGGCTTGCGGATGCTCATGCCGGCATTGTTGATGAGGATGTCGATCCGGCCAAGCTCCTTGACGACGCGGTCGATCATGGCCGCGACCGCCGCCTTGTCGGTGACGTCGGTGGTGACGGCAATCGCCTTCACGCCGCGCTCTCTGAGATCGGCAACGGCAACAGCCGACTTGGTTTCGTTACGTGCGACCACGGCGATATCGGCGCCGGCATCGGCGAGTCCGTGGGCGAGGCCAAGACCGATGCCGCCATTGCCCCCTGTGACGATCGCGACTTTGCCGCGGAGATCGAACCGGTTGGATGTCATATTTGTATTCCCTGGTTTCTTCTATTGGTTGCTCTGCCAGATCAGGACCAGTCCGAAGCCGGCCATGGCTGCGCCATAGCCGGCCCATTGCAACTGGTTGACCATGAAGCTCGACCGCGGCCAGGCGACGGTGCCCGTTCCCTGTCCGATCCAGAGCAGCCCGACGGCGAGGGCAAAAAGGCCTGCGATCAGCAGAAATCTGCGCATGCATTCCTCCCCGTTGGTTTGCTTCTGTCGTGGCCCACGGCATCAACGATCGCCGCGGATCACGAAAACTTCCCGCCAGACTAGCCGTAGCTTCGGTTTGGATACAATGGCTGCGGATGCAGGGCCGCTGGGAGGATCCATGTCCGTGCGGAAGATGATCCTGGGTAGCGCCCTTGGCATCGCGGCTGCGGTCGCACTGGTGGCGGCCTATGCCGTCATTCCGCGTCGTGCGGATCTGCGGGCGTTCGATCCGGCCGGGATGGCGCGGCTCGAGACAGCGATGTGGCGCGACTATTACGACAAGCGCTATGCCGCGCTGTTCCACCATCTCTACGAAGCGACCCGGACGCAGTTCGGCTTTTCACCGCTAGGAAGCTTGCAGATCGCGCTCGGCGCCGCCGGGGCCGCCAGGAAGTTCCAGCCGACGCGATCACGCCGGGAGGCCGATGCGGCCCTGCCAGCGCTCGTTGGATACTACCGGGATTTTGCATCGGCCGCGCCAGTGTCGTTCGACGCGCACGAGGCCGCCCGTCTCGAGCTTGACTGGTGGCAGGCGCGGCGCGAGGCGGTGGATCCGCGCGACTATGGCCTCACCATCGCACGCGTGGCGGCGCTGACCTACGGCAAGAGCGCGGACGATTCCGGCATCAGGCAGTTCGGCATCGCGCGGGGAGAGGCCATGGCGTTTCGCGATGCGCGGGGCGAGGCGATCACTGAGGCCGACTGGGCGGGGATCGAGAACCGGCTTGGAGAGGCGTACCGACCTCTGAAGGCGAGCGTCGGCCGCTGACAATCCGGCAACGAAAAAGCCCCGGACGATGCCGGGGCTTTGACGTCTAACTAGACTGGATCAGGACCTGTCTCAGGAGTTGGGGCGCTTCAGTTGAAGAGGTAGACCAGCGACGTGCTGATGGTCTGGACCCAGGGCTTGAAGGTAATTGCGGTGCCCGTCAGACCCACCGCCGGCGCGCCGAAATTATTGCCCGGAGCAAACGTCGTGGGCCGGGAAATGCGGTCATAGTACGCCGAACGGTATTCGGTTTTCATGAACCAGCCGGGCGCAGCAATTCCGAAAATGTCGAGGTTGTTCTCGACGCCACCGCCAACGAAAAAGCCATCGCGGTGGAAGGAGCCAGTGGTCGTCTGCGTCGCGGTACTGGCGCCCGGTCCCACACCCAGAAACGTCTGAGACGTGCCTGACCATTCCGAACCCGAGTAACCGGCGTTGACGTAAGACAGGACATTGGGCGCAACGAGATAGCCTAACCGCGCGCCGGCCGTGTAGCTGGTGCGAAGCTTTTGGCGGCCTTCCGTTTGCCAGAAGGCGGGGTCGGTCAGCGAGCCACTGATGTCACCGAACTGTCCGTCAGCAAAGACGCCGGCCACCCAGCGGCCGTTGAATTGCCAATCGTAACCGGCGCCGACGGTTCCAAACCAGCCGCTGCCGCCCAGGCGCGTATCGCGGGTTATAGCGGTGCCCGCCGGTCCGAAGGCACCGAACCCTCCAGCAACACCAGTGCTCTGGATGTTGCTGTCAGCGGACCACAGACCGCCGCCGCCGCCGCCGAAGATGTAGAAGCCGGTCCAGCTTTGGACGGGCGCGGGCGCCAGAGCCTTCACATAGGGGCGGGCCCCAAGGTCAGCCGCCGCGGCCGAACCGGTCATCGCCGCCAATGCCGTCAGAGCGAGCAAAAACTTCTTCATGATTAAATCCCAACCTTGGTCTGTTCCGCGCGCGCGCTGAACTTCGAGTCATCGGATGACCAAGCTATAGGCGGTTCCAGCCAAAAAGCTGTTGCCGGTCAGGTACATATGAATTGGGAACGCAGAGCTTGAGGCGACGCCTCCGGACTGGCACGACCCGCTGGGGCACCGCGCACCGGAGCTCTCGATGTATCGAGCCTTGAACTCCGCAAAACAGAAGCCGCAACGAAAAAGCCCCGGACAATGCCGGGGCTTTGACGTCTGAATTTCAGATCAGATCAGTACTTCGCGACGACCGGACCGGTCCAGTTGAAGCGGTAGACCAGCGAGGTCGAGATCGTCTGGTTCCAGCTGTTGGCGCGGATGCTGTTGCCGGTCGGGAGGTTGGTGCCGTCGATCAGTTCGTCCTGGGTCTTGGCGTTGTAGAAGGCCGAACGATATTCGGTCTTCATGAACCAGCCGGGCGAAGAGATGCCGAAGATGTTCAGGCTGTTCTCGACGCCGCCGCCAACGAACCAACCATTGCGGTTGTAGCTGTTGAGGTGGGCACCAGCGGGAACGCCGGCCAGCGTCAGGAAGTTGGTCTGGCCGAAGTGAGCGCCGGAATAACCGCCGTTGACGTAGGAGAGAACGTTCGGAGCAACCAGATAGCCGAGGCGCACACCAGCGGCCCAGGAGTCTTCCAGCTTCTGCGAGCCGGTGATGCCGAAGAAGGGATCCTGAACCGTGCCACGGATGCTGCCGAACTGACCGTCAGCGAACACGCCGGCGACCCAGGTGCTGCTGACCTGCCAGTCATAGCCGAGACCGACGGTGCCGAACCAGCCCGAGCCACCCTGGCGCTGGCCGATCGTCAGCGGAACCGCGCCGACCGTGGTCTGGACGGACTGATCGGAGTTCGAGAGGCCACCACCACCACCGCCGAAGATGTAGAAGCCGGTCCAGTTGGCGACGGGCGCCGGAAGCGGGGCCTTCACGTAGGGACGGGCAGCCAGATCGGCCGCCGACGCCGAGCCGGTCATCGCGGCAACCGCGGTGAGTGCGAGCAAAATCTTCTTCATTTCAAAATCCCCAAGCTTTGGTCTGTCCGGCAGGCGCGAGCGCACTGAAGTCCGATTGATCTGATGCCCGGACTATAGCTGCTTTCCGCCGAAATGCTGTTGCCGGACAGGCACAGTCGCCGGGAAACGCCGCCTGGCAGCGATTTCGGGCGCGATCTCCGAAATCAGAAATAGCTATATGATTCCAATGTGTTGCGTCATTTTCCGAAGATCGAATTCCGGTAACTTCTCGTTAGCAAATCCGGCTCTGTCCGAAATGGTAGCAATCCTGCCTCAGCCTTGATGCCGGTGAGTCGTTGACCGAGTCGTTCCGCCCCAAGATGAGTCGGGCAGCGGAGGCGGTCTGGTCGGCGCCTCCGCGAGCAGCCGCAAACAAAAAAGCCCCGGTGTCGGCCGGGGCTTTTTGTGTGACGGCGGAAGACTGCCTCAGACGTCCAGCAGCTCCTCGCTCGCGAACTCCGCCTTGTCCGAGATGAACGCGAAGCGCGCCTCGGCCTTGGTGCCCATCAGGCGCTCCACCGAATCCGCCGTGGTGTCGCGGTCGTCGGCGAGCAGCACCACCTTGAGCAGCGTCCGCTTGCGCGGATCCATGGTGGTTTCCTTGAGCTGCGCCGGCATCATCTCACCGAGACCTTTGAAGCGGTTCACCTCGACCTTGGCGTTGGCGTTGAACTCGCTCTTGAGCAGCGTCTCCTTGTGCTTGTCGTCGCGTGCGTAGACGGACTTCGAGCCATGGGTCAGCTTGTAGAGCGGCGGCACCGCGAGGAAGAGGTGGCCCTCGTCGATCAGCCGCGGCATCTGCCGGTAGAAGAAGGTGATCAGGAGCGAGGCGATGTGGGCGCCGTCGACGTCGGCGTCGGTCATGATGATGATGCGCTGATAGCGCAGATCCTCTTCGCGATATTGCAAAAGCTGGCCGCAGCCGATCGCCTGCACGAGGTCGGAGAGCTGCGCGTTCGCGGTCAGCTTGTCCTTGCCGGCCGAGGCGACGTTGAGGATCTTGCCGCGCAGCGGCAGCACCGCTTGCGTCTTGCGATCACGGGCCTGCTTGGCGCTGCCGCCTGCCGAGTCACCCTCGACGATGAAGAGCTCGGAGCCCTCGGTGCCGGCATCGGTGCAGTCGGCGAGCTTGCCGGGCAGGCGCAGCTTCTTGCCGGCGGTCTTGCGTGCCGTTTCCTTTTCCTGGCGACGGCGCAGCCGCTCCTCAGCGCGGTCGATCACGAAGTCGAGCAGCCGGTTGGCCATGTTCGGATTGCCCGACAGCCAGTGGTCGAACGGATCCTTCATCGCCTGTTCGACGATGCGCTGCGCTTCGGCGGTGGCGAGACGATCCTTGGTCTGGCCCTGGAATTCAGGCTCGCGCACGAACACCGACAGCATCACCGCCGCGCCCACCATCACGTCTTCCGACGTAATGGATGACGCGCGCTTGCCCTGGCCGACGCGCTCGGCGTGATCCTTCAGGCCGCGCAGCAGCGCGCTGCGCAGGCCGGATTCGTGCGTGCCGCCATCGGGCGTCGGCACCGTGTTGGTGTAGGAGGACAGGAAGCCGTCGGCATCCGCAGTCCAGGCGACAGCCCATTCGCAGGCGCCATGCGCGCCGTTGCGGCCCGATTTGCCCGAGAAGATGTCGGGATGCACCAGGGTGTCGGCGTGGATCGCAGCGGCGAGGTAATCCTTGAGGCCGCCGGGGAAGTGGAAGGTCGCTTCCGCCGGCACATCCTCGACGCCCTTCAGGAGCTCTGGTGCGCAATTCCAGCGGATCTCGACGCCGCCGAACAGATAGGCCTTCGAGCGCGTCATCTTGAACAGGCGCTGCGGCTTGAACGCGGCCTTGGCGCCGAAGATGTCGGTGTCGGGCTTGAAGCGCACGCGGGTGCCGCGGCGGTTGTTGATCTTGCCGAGATCCTCGAGCTTGCCCTTCGGGTGCCCGCGCTCGAACGTCATCCGGTAGAGTTTCTGGCTGCGCGCGACCTCGACCTCGAGCAGCGAGGAGAGGGCGTTCACCACGGAGATGCCGACGCCGTGCAGACCGCCGGAAGTCTCGTAGACCTTGGAGTCGAATTTGCCACCCGAATGCAGCGTGCACATGATGACTTCGAGCGCCGACTTCTTCGGGAACTTCGGATGCGGATCGATCGGGATGCCGCGGCCGTTGTCGGTGACGGTCAGGAACCCGTCGGCGCTGAGCTCGACTCCGATGAAGGTCGCGTGCCCGGCCAGCGCCTCGTCCATCGAGTTGTCGATGACTTCGGCGAAGAGGTGATGCAACGCCTTCTCGTCGGTGCCGCCGATATACATGCCGGGCCGGCGGCGCACCGGTTCCAGGCCTTCGAGCACCTCGATATCGGCCGCAGTGTAGTCGGCTTCGCCGCCGGTCCCGCGCGAGGCCGCCTTGGCGGGCGCGCGCGACTTCGGCTCATCGCCGCCGAAAAAATCGTCTTTTGCTTTTGGCTTCAACTGCTTGGACATATATTTTGATGCACTTTGATGGCCGCGATGGCGGCGAATCGGTTGGGCCGACTATGCCACGGCTGGCCTGCAAAGGTCACCGCAGGTCCGCTCGGCGGGTGTGGGTGGGAGCCAATCCCGGCGATTTTACGCCGCAGGCCCCACCAATTCCCGGCAATTTGACACCTGGGCCCGGCTCAGGCCCGGCTTTGTGACTTGATGTCACACAAGTCCTTGGCTTACCAGTCCTTTTATCTGACAGGACCGTGACGGGGCGGGAAGGCAATCTGGAATGGAGCAGTACGCGCACGCGCTGGCCGATTTCGTGCGCGCTCACCAGGCCTGGGCGGCCCCGATCGTGTTCCTGCTCGCCTTCGGGGAGTCGCTGGCCTTCATCTCGCTGCTGATCCCGGCCTGGGGGGCGCTGGTTGCGATCGGCGCGCTGATCGGGGCCAGCGGCATCAGCTTCTATCCGGTCTGGATCGCCGGCGGCATCGGTGCTGCGCTCGGCGACTGGGTCTCCTACTGGTTCGGCTATCGCTACAAGGAGCAGGTCGCGCAGATGTGGCCGCTCTCGCGCTATCCGGAGCTGCTGCCCAGGGGCGAAGCCTTCGTGCGGAGCTGGGGCGTGCCCAGCATCTTCATCGGCCGCTTCTTCGGCCCCTTGCGCGCCTCGGTGCCGCTCGCAGCTGGCATTTTCGAGATGCCCTATTGGAGTTTTCAGGCCGCCAATTTCATCTCGGCGCTGGTCTGGTCCGCGGCGCTGTTGCTGTTCGGCGACGTGATCGCGAAGATCATGGAATGGATCTGGCGCGTGATCTGACCGGGCAGCTCGGCCGCCCGGTCAGCGCATACGGCAGAGCTTAAAGCGAGGCGTTCCAGATCGACGGAATCCAGCGATAGCCCGAACCATCCTTCTCCTTCTCGACGCGGACGAGACCTGGGAAGGCGGCATGGAAGGCCTGGATCGGCATCTTCTCGGCAATCGCCATGTCGTAGAGCTTGCGCCGCGTCTCTTGCGCCAGCGGCTTGTCGACGTCGGAGGCGATGTTCCATTCGGGGTGCTTCACGAACAGGAACGCTGCGCCTGCGGTGATGTCGACCTGCACAAGTACCTTTTCCGCGCCGGACGCGACGATGAAGGAGTTGTGTCCCGGCGTGTGGCCCGGGCTCGCCACCGAAGTGATGCCGGGCGCGACTTCCTTGCCGGACTCGTATTGCGTGACCTTGCGGCCGAGCGCATCGAACACGCGGCGGATGTTCTTGAAGTTGCTTTCGAGGATCGGATTGCCGGTCCCCTTGCTCATCTCGCCGTCGTCCATCCAGAACTTCCATTCCACTGCCGGAACCATGATCTCGGCGTTGGGGAAGGCCGGCTTGTTCTCGGCCGCGAGCAGGCCGTTGATGTGGTCACCGTGGAAGTGCGAGATAATGACGGTGTCGACTGCCGCGCGGTCGATGCTGGCCGCCGCAAGGTTGTTGTGGAACTGGCCGACCTTGCCCTTGGTCTGCGTGAACTGGTCGGGCCCGAGACCGGTATCGATCACGACGAGCTTCGGCCCGGTGTTGACGACGACCGGATTGAAGGTGTGGGTGACCTTGTCGGTCGGCAGATGGTTCTCGGCGAAGATCTTGTTGATGTCGTCCTTGCTGGCGCCGGCCGCGTAATTGTCCGTCAGGTTGACGGTCGCGACGCCGTCGCAGACCACGGTGATCTGGTGAGTGCCGACATTGTAGCGGTAGAAGCTCGCATTCTGGGTTGCGGCCGGGGGCGCGGCGGCGCTCGCGGGCGAGGTCTTCACGAAGGGCAGGAGCGCCGAGGCGGCGGCGCCGGCTAGCGTTGCGCGACGGGTGATCTCGGTCATGGCGATGTCCTGGGGCTGGGTTGCGAACGAAAGGCACGAACCGGCGGGGTTGTGGCGCGCCGGTCCTCTCTCGGGAACCCCCATGTTTAAGGGAAATTCCGCTGCGACCCGATGACATCCGTGCGGCATCCTGCCGTCACGAGGTGCGGCAGCCGTCACGCCCCATCGATTTGGACTTGACCCTGGAACCCGCCGGCCTTATAGCCGCGCGCCATGATCAACGCCGCGACCATCCTGTTCGCCCGTCGCCGCCGCCGCTCTTTAGCGGTTTGGGCGGTCGATCGCGTTTGAGATCATCGTCTTTGCCGCTGGATCCGATCCGCGGCATTCTCTCTCCTGTCAGCGCGATCTGATCCGGCGGCCCCCCGAGGAGGCCCAGCAGGAGACCACGATGTACACGCCACCCTTTTTCAAGCAGGACCGCGCCGCGAGCCTGAAATTCGCCGAGGAGCGCGGCTTCGGCACGATGTGCGCCTTTGACGGCCACAAGCCGGTCGCCTCGCCGCTGCCGTTCTACCTGACTTACGCCGCTGACGGCACGCCGCAGGCCGCCTTTCATGTCGCCCGTCACAATCCGCTGCTAAAGCTGGCGGATGGGACGACCTCCTGGCTGCTCGCGGTCAACGGCCCTGATGCCTATGTATCGCCCGACTGGTACGTCTCGCCGGATCAGGTGCCGACCTGGCTCTACCAGTCGGTGCATCTGAGCGGGCCGGTGCGCCCCTTGTCGGACGATCAGCTGGCGGTGCAGATCGACACGCTGAGCGACAAGTTCGAGAGCTGGCTGTTGCCGAAAGCGCCGTGGACATCGGCGAAGATGACGGCAGGCCGACTGGAAGCGTTGAAGAAGGGAATCGTGGGCCTGGTCATGACGGTTGAAGAGGTCGAAGGCAGCTTCAAGCTCAACCAGCACAAATCGGACGCCGACTATACCGCGATCGCCAACGCGCTCGGTGCGCAACCCGCAGCCGACGCCAGAGAGATTTCACAGCTGATGCAGGACGTGAGGCCGGAGGCCTTCGCGAACGAAACCAACATGCTCGAAAGGAGCGCGCCATGAGCCTCACCGAAACCACCAAGGCCCCGACCACCGGCGCGGCCAAGAAGCCCGCCACCGTCTTCGTCGACGGCGGGTCCGGCACCACCGGGCTCGGCATCAACGAGCGGCTGAAGCTCCAGAGCGACGTCAACGTGAAGACGATCTCCGACGACAAGCGCAAGGATCCCGCGGCCAAGAAGGCGCTGATGGAGGAGGTCGATCTCGTGATCCTCTGCCTGCCTGACGATGCCGCGAAGGAAACAGTCGCGCTGGTCGACAGCATGGGCGCTTCGGCGCCGAAGGTGCTGGACGCTTCCACCGCCTACCGGGTCGCGCCCGACTGGGCCTACGGCTTTCCGGAGCTGACGCCGGACCAGGCGGGCAAGATCAAGGCCGCGAAGAAGGTCTCCAATCCCGGCTGCTATCCGACCGGTGCGATCGCGCTGCTGCGGCCAATCGTCGATGCCGGTCTGTTGCCGCCCGATTATCCCGTCACCGTCAACGCGGTGAGCGGCTATTCCGGCGGCGGCAAGTCGATGATCGCGAGCTTCGAAGACGGCAGCGCGCCGTCCTTCGAGCTCTACGGCCTCGGCTTCGAGCACAAGCATCTGCCGGAGATGCAGCTCTATTCGAAACTGACGCGGCGGCCGATCTTCATTCCCTCGGTCGCCAACTACCGGCAGGGCATGCTGGTCTCGGTGCCGCTCCAGCTCGACGCGCTGCCAGGCAAGCCCAGCGGTGCGGACCTTCAGGCCGCGCTGGCCAAGCGTTACGCCGGCTCAAAGTATGTCGCGGTGATGCCGCTCCAGAACGAGGCGACCAAGGGCGGCAAGCTCGAGCCGGAGGCGCTCAACGAGACCAACACGCTTGAGCTCCACGTCTTCGCCAGCGACAAATATCACCAGGCGGTACTGGTCGCCCGGCTCGACAATCTCGGCAAGGGCGCCTCGGGTGCGGCCGTGCAGAACATGCGGCTGATGCTGGGCCTTGCCGACAATAGCTGATCGAACGTTGCTCGGGAGGCCAGCCCGGTGGACGAAGCGACGCTGCGACTTTCGACCCCGGCAAGACGATCAAATGACGCCTGAAAGGTACGCGTGATGAGCTCGAAGAAGATCGGCATTCTCGGCGCCTCCGGTTACACCGGGGCCGATGCGGTGCGCCTGTTGGCCCGGCATCCGAATGCCGAGATCGTCGCGCTCACCGCCAACACCCATGCCGGCAAGTCGATGGGCGACGTGTTTCCGCATTTTTTCATGCTGGACCTGCCGAAACTCGTGGAATGGGAAAAGGTCGACTGGAGCAAGCTCGATGCGGTGTTCTGCGGACTGCCGCACGGCACCACGCAGGAAATCATCGCCGCGGTCCTCAAGGCAAATCCCAAAATCAAGGTCCTCGACATGTCCGCCGATTTCAGGCTGCGGGACAAGAGCACCTATGCGCAATGGTACGGCCATGAGCACCGGGCGCTCGAACTGCAGGGCGAAGCGGTCTACGGTCTCACCGAATTCTATCGCGAGAAGATCACGTCGGCGCGGCTGGTCGCCTGTCCCGGCTGCTATCCCACGGCGGCGCTGCTCGCGCTGGTGCCGCTTGCGAAAGCCAAGCTGATCGACGTCGACGACATCGTCATCGACGCGAAATCGGGCGTCACCGGCGCCGGCCGCGGGCTGAAACAGAACACGTTGTTCAGCGAGGCGGGCGAGGGGCTGTCGCCCTATTCGGTCGGCACCCACCGGCACGCGCCCGAGATCGAGCAGGAGATCGGCGTCGCCGCCGGTTCCGCAGTGACGATCAACTTCACGCCGCATCTTATTCCGATGGCGCGCGGCGAACTCTGCACCTCCTACGTCAAGCTCAACGGCGCGACGCCGGACGATCTGCGAAGCGCGCTGGAGCAGGCTTATGCCAACGAGCCCTTCGTGCATGTCGCCAGGAAGGGCGTGCTGCCGCAGACCCAGAATGTGCGCGGCTCCAACTATGTGCAGATCGGCGTCGTCGCCGACCGCATCAAGAACCGGGCGATCGTGATTTCCACGCTCGACAATCTGGTGAAGGGGTCGGCCGGGCAGGCGATCCAGAACATGAACCTGATGTTCGGGCTGCCCGAGACGGCGGGGTTGGAGCAGATCGCGCTGTTTCCATGACACGAGGTACTGCGGTGGACGAAGCGACCTTGCAATTCTACCGGCAGAACGCCGAGGCCTATGCCGGCTGGGCGAAGGCCGCATCGACGCGGTTGCGGGGCTTTCTCGCCCTGCTGCCGCCGGGAGGCGCGATCCTCGAGCTCGGTTGCGGTGCCGGCAATCATTCCGCAGTGATGCTCGCCGAAGGTTTTTCAGTGCGTGCGACCGATGGCTCGCCCGAAATGGCCGGGATCGCCTCGCGCCGGCTTGGTCATCCCGTCGAGGCGATGCGGTTCGACCAGCTGGATGGGCACGAGGCCTATGACGGCGTCTGGGCGAGCGCCTGTCTGCTGCATGTGCCACGCGACGAGCTCGCCGGCATCCTTGGAAAGATCCACCGTGCACTCAAGCCATCAGGCGTGTTCTACGCCAGCTACAAGATGGGCGAGGGCGACGCGCGAGACAGCCTCGGGCGGTACTACAGCTACGTCTCGCGGGAGTGGCTCGAGATGACTTACGCCAGCGCAGGTTCGTGGATCACGCTGTCGTCGGACACCAACGTGATCCAGAGTTTCGACGAGACGCCAGCCAACATGCTGAACCTCGTCGTACGCAGGGCCTGATCCCTAAGAGACCCGATTTCTAGAGCACCTTGAAGATTGCCAGCGCAAGCACGGCCTGGGCGAGGAAGCCGACGGTGAAGGCGAGAGTCCGGAACACCGGGATTCCGAGCGCATAGACGATCAGATGCGCGACACGCGACCAGAAATAGACCGCACAGGCGAGCACGGTCCATTTCGAGGAATAGTCGATCGCGTTCAGGATCAGCACCAGCGGCGCGAAGAGCACGAGGTTTTCGACGGCGTTGTCATGCGCGAACATCAGGCGGTTCGCCCACTCCGCCTGCGGCTTGTCGGCGCGCGAGGGATTGGCCAAGGCGCCACTGAGCCCCCGAACCTGGCAGCGGTTGATGGTGTAGGGAATCCAGAGGATCCCGGTCAGGATCACCGTCAGTGTCAGCCAGAACAATTCGCGCGTCATGGTCCGTCCCCTGTGTCTTCGCTGCGTTGAGAGCGAGTCTATACGAAAGCGCGGGCGAGTCCGCTATGCGCGAACCCTGACATAGCTGCCGGGCGCGTCCTCGATCGGGGGCAGGGCCTCGCTGCCGACCACGCGCGCCGGGACTTCCTCCGCATCGAGCTCGCCCAGCCATTGCCGCCAGTCCGGCCACCACGAGCCCTTGTGCTCCACCGCGCCCTTCATCCATTCGGCGACGTTGACATCCTTGACGTTGTCGTTGGTCCAGTACTGGTACTTGTTCGAGGCGGGCGGGTTGACCACGCCGGCGATGTGGCCCGAGCCGGACAGGACGTATTTCACCGGGCCGCCGAAGAACTGCGAGCCGTACAGCACCGATTCGGCCGGCGCGATGTGGTCCTCGCGGGTGGCGAGGTTGTAGACGGGCACCTTGACCTTGGAGAGGTCGAGCAGCGTGTTGTCGAGCACCATGGTGCCGGTGGAGAGCCGGTTCTCCAGGTAGCAATTGCGCAGGTAATAGGAGTGGTTCGATGCGGTCATGCGCGTCGCATCCGAATTCCAGTGCAGGAGGTCGAACGCGCTCGGCTGCTGGCCCTTCAGATAGTTGCTGACGACATAGGACCAGATCAGATCGTTGGAGCGCAGCATGTTGAAGGCCATCGCCATCTTCGAGCCTTCGAGCACGCCGGCCGCCTTCATGTCCTGCTCGAGGGCCGCGATCTGGTCCTCGTCGACGAACACGAGGAGATCGCCGGCATGGGTGAAGTCGACCTGCGCGGCGAAGAACGTCGCCGACGCGACGCGCTGGCGGCGCTTCTCGGCGAGCCAGGCCAGCGTGGTCGCGAGCATGGTGCCGCCGACGCAATAGCCGGCGGTGTGCACCTTCAACTCGCCGGTGACCTTCTCGATCACGTCCATCGCTGTGAGCGGGCCTTCCTTCATGTAGTCTTCCCAGCTCTTGTTGCCGAGCCGCTTGTCGGGATTGACCCATGAGATCACAAACACGGTGATGCCCTGGTCGACGCACCACTTGATGTAGGATTTCTCCGGCTTGAGATCGAGGATGTAGAACTTGTTGATCCAGGGCGGCACGATCAGGAGCGGCGTGCGCAGCACGTTCTCCGTGGTCGGCGAATACTGGATCAGCTGCATCATCTCGTTCTGGTAGATCACCTTGCCCGGCGTCGTCGCCATATTGACCCCGACGACGAGATTGTCCGGATTGGACTGGCGGATCTTCAGCATGCCCTTGCCGGCCGCGATGTCCTCGGCCAGCATCTTCAGGCCGCGCGCGAGGTTCTCGCCGCTGCTGGCGACCGTCTCGCGCAGCACTTCCGGATTGGTCAGCACGAAGTTGGACGGCGAGATCGCGTTGGTGATCTGCTGGATGTAGAACTCCGCCTTGCGGCGGGTCTGCGGGTCGAGCCCGTCGGCGTCGCGCACCAGCTCCTGCGCCCATTTGGTCGTGAGCAGATAGAGCTGCATCATGAAATCGAAGAACTGGTTCGACTTCCATTCCGGATCGGCAAAGCGCTTGTCACGCGGCGAGGGCGCGATCGCGGGCGGGGCGTCCTGGCCGGCCATGCGGCGCGCCGCCGAGCCCCAGAGGTCGAGATAATCCTTGGCGAGCTTGGTCTGCAGATCCGACGCGCGGGATCTGTCCGACAGCCAGTATTCGGCGACCGACGTGAAGGCCTTGACCACTTCCGTCAGCTCGGCCGGCGGGCGATCCTGCACCTCGCCGCTCTCGCGTGGCTTGAGATACGCGGCGAGCGCCTTGCCGCCGCTCTCCATCGCCTGCGCGACATTCATCGCGAAGGCTTCCGCATCGAACTTCGTTTCGGATTTGGGTGTGTCGGTCGTGGCGCTACTCATGAGCAGAACAGTAACGATTCATTCCGTATTCGTCACCGCGAAGCTCGCATGTTTGGCGTTAAACAAGCTCCAACATGTGCTGCACTGCGACAAAGCCCCTTGGTTTTGTCACAATCAGCGTGCACCTCTTCCGCAGTGGGCCTTGGAAGTATTCTCGCTCGTACCATTTGTGGGCAGCAATGGTTTGAGCTTGGGCAGGTTGTCGGGTTAAGTTCCGGCAGCCTCGCATTGGGACGAGTAGGGGATTTCCCAAGTGTTAGCGTTGAGGGACCTGCAAAAGTCGCTGCCGATCTGTGGCGCGCTGCTGATGGCGGCGCTTGCCTTGGGCGGCTGCTCGAGTCAGCTGGCTGACTATACGCCCACCGACGCGCAGGCCCATCCCAGGGAGCCCGGCTCCTACCTTCCGGTGCACGATCTGCCGCCGGATCGTGATCAGGCGATCATCCCGCCGGACCAGCGCGCCAAGATTGAAGCCGAGCTGGCCGCCGCGCGCGAACGCCAATCGGTTGCCGCAAAAGACGCCAAGTAACGCGGCGTAATCGCTGGCGCCCCCGCCATGCCGTGCTAAAAGACCTCAGTTCAGCCGAGAGTCAGGGCGAACGACTTCAGCTCCTGCCGTCGAATATTACTCTAAGCGTTTGATTTTGAGTGATTTTCGCGAGGGGGCGAGAGCTTTCCCGAGCGGCTGTCATGGCCGGTCGATTCTGTCCTGACCGGTTGCCCGGAGCCCAGAGAGCCATGGAAGAGTTTTACCGCATCCGCCGCCTTCCGCCTTACGTGTTCGAGCAGGTCAACCGGGCCAAGGCGGCCGCGCGGAATGCCGGCGCCGACATCATCGACCTCGGCATGGGCAATCCGGACCTGCCGGCGCCGGCGCATGTGCTGGAGAAGCTGAAGGAGACGCTGGGCAAGCCGCGCACCGACCGCTACTCGGCCTCCCGCGGCATCCCCGGGCTGCGCCGGGCTCAGGCCGCTTATTACGCCCGCCGCTTCGGCGTGAAGCTCAACCCCGACACCCAGGTCGTGGCGACACTCGGTTCGAAGGAGGGCTTTGCCAATGTGGCGCAGGCGATCACCGCGCCCGGCGACGTCATCCTCTGCCCGAATCCGAGCTACCCGATTCATGCCTTCGGCTTCCTGATGGCGGGCGGCGTGATCCGTTCGGTGCCCTCGGAGCCGACGCCGCAATTCTTCGAGGCGGTGGAACGGGCGATCGTGCATTCGATCCCGAAGCCGCTCGCGCTCGTCGTCTGCTACCCCTCGAACCCAACCGCCTATGTCGCGAGCCTCGACTTCTACAAGGACCTCGTCGCGTTCGCGAAGAAGCACGAGATCCTGATCCTGTCCGATCTCGCCTATGCCGAAGTCTATTTCGACGAGAACAACCCGCCGCCCTCGGTGCTCCAGGTGCCCGGCGCGATCGACGTCACCGTCGAGTTCACCTCGATGTCGAAGACCTATTCGATGGCCGGCTGGCGCATGGGCTTTGCGGTCGGCAACGACCGCGTGATCGCCGCGCTCGCCCGCGTCAAATCCTACCTCGACTACGGCGCCTTCACGCCGGTGCAGGTCGCCGCGACTGCCGCGCTGAACGGCCCCGACGATTGCATCAAGGAGATGCGCGACACCTACCGCAAGCGCCGCGACGCGCTGGTGGAGTCATTCGGCCGCGCCGGCTGGGAGATCCCGCCGCCGGAAGCCTCGATGTTCGCCTGGGTGCCGCTGCCGGAGGCCTTCCGCAGCGTCGGCAGCATGCAGTTCGCAACCCTGATGGTGGAGAAATCCGGCGTCGCGGTCTCGCCCGGCGTCGGCTTCGGCGAGCACGGTGAAGGATATGTCCGCATCGCCATGGTGGAAAACGAGCAGCGGATCAGGCAGGCCGCGCGCGGCGTGCGGCGCTTCCTTGAAAGCGGCATCGAAACGTTGCACAACGTCGTTCCGCTCGCCAATCGGCGTTAAGTTTCTCTTCGGCAGGTTTTCTAAGGCATCATGGTTGCACCCCTGAAAGTGGGCATAGCGGGGCTCGGCACCGTGGGCGCCGAAGTTGTCCGTTTGATCGAGACCCAGGCCCGCGTGCTCGCGGGCCGCAGCGGCCGCGGCATTCGCGTCGTCGCCGTCACCGCGCGCTCGAAGGCGAAGAAGCGCGGCGTCGATCTGCGTGGCGTCGAATGGGTCAGGGACCCCATGGCACTGGCCACGCATCCCGGCATCGACTGCTTCGTCGAGCTGATGGGCGGCGCCGGTGATCCCGCTCTCTCTGCGGTCGAAGCGGCACTGAATGCGGGCAAGTCGGTCGTCACCGCCAACAAGGCGCTGCTCGCCAAGCACGGCCTGAAGCTTGCCAAGGCCGCCGAAAAGCACGGCGGCGCGCTGAATTTCGAGGCAGCGGTCGGCGCCGCGATCCCTGTCATCAAAACGTTACGCGAAGGGCTTGCCGGAACCGGCGTCACCCGCGTCTACGGCATCCTCAACGGCACCTGCAATTACATCCTGACGCGGATGGAGCAGGAGGGCCTGTCCTTCGCCGAATGTCTCAAGGATGCGCAGCGGCTCGGCTACGCCGAGGCCAATCCGTCCTTCGACGTCGATGGCCACGACACGGCGCAAAAACTTGCCATTCTCGCCAGCCTCGCTTTCGGCACGAAAGTTGCTCAAAGCGCGGTGTATGTCGAAGGTATCTCATCCATCGCGCCGGAAGATCTGCGCGCGGCCGACGATCTCGGTTACCGGCTCAAGCTGCTCGGTGTTGCCGTTCGCACCGCCAAGGGCATCGAGCAGCGCGTACATCCGACCATGGTTCCAAAATCCTCCTCGATCGCGCAGGTGATGGGTGTCACCAATGCGGTCACGATCGATGGCGAGGGCATCCCTCCGATCACGCTGGTCGGCCCCGGCGCCGGCGGTGCTGCGACCGCATCCGCCGTCGTCGCCGACATCGCCGACGTTGCGCGCGGCATCCGCGCCAATCCGTTCGGCCGGCCGATCTCGCATCTGCGCGACACCAAGAAAGCGCCGATGGAGCGGCACGAGGGCGGCTACTATATCCGCCTGCTGGCGCGCGACTTCCCGGGCACTGCGGCCGCGATCGCGACCCGGCTCGCGGAGCAGAAGATTTCGATCGAGTCGATCGTGCAGCGTCATCCCAATGGCGGCGCTGCGCCGGCGAACGGCAAGGCGGTGCCCGTGCCCGTCATCCTGATCACCTATGCGACGCATGAGGACGCCGTGCGACGCGCGCTCGCGGCCGTGCAGAAGGACAAGGTGATCAGCGGACGGCCACAGGTGATCCGGATCGAGAAGAACTGAGCATGACCCGGAAAAGTGTGAAGAGGTTTTCCGGAAAGGTCATGCTCAAACAATAGGACACGGTTCGAACGAACTGTGGGTGTTACGAGTTGATGCGGGCGGAGATTTCCGTCCAAAACTGTTCCGAAGGAGTTAGCCGATGTCGACCCATATTTCAGTCCCGCCGCACGCGTTGCTCGAGCGCATCCTCACGCTGGAGATCGTGCGGGTGACGGAGCGGGCGGCGGTGTCTTCGGCGCGGCTGCGCGGGCACGGCAATGAGAAGGCGGCCGACCAGGCCGCGGTGGACGCCATGCGGCGCGAGCTCAACAAGCTGCCGATCGAGGGCACCATCGTGATCGGCGAGGGCGAGCGCGACGAGGCGCCGATGCTGTTCATCGGCGAGAAGGTTGGCATGAACGCCGGCCCGCAGGTCGACATCGCGGTCGACCCGCTCGAAGGCACCACGCTGTGCGCCAAGAACATGCCGGGCTCGATTGCCACCATGGCGATGGCCGACGGCGGCACGCTGCTGCACGCTCCTGACGTCTACATGGAGAAGCTCGCGATCGGTCCCGGCTACGACAAGGGTGTTGTCGAAATTGATGCCTCGCCCGCCGACAACGTCCGCCGCCTCGCCAAGGCCAAGGGTGTCCAGCCGGAAGGCATCACCGTTCTCGTGCTCGACCGCCCGCGCCATGCCAGCATCATCGAGAGCGTGCGCTCGACCGGTGCCGCCGTCCGCCTCATCACCGACGGCGACGTGGCCGGCGTAATCCACTGCGCCGACCCCGATAACACCGGCGTCGACATGTATCTCGGCACCGGCGGCGCGCCGGAAGGCGTGCTCGCGGCCGTGGCGCTGCGCTGCATCGGTGGCCAGATGCAGTGCCGCCTGATCCTGGATTCCGACGAGAAGCGCGAGCGCGCCGCCAAGATGGGCGTCAACGATCCCAAGATGATCTACGGCATCGAGGACATGGCGCGCGGCGACTGCCTGTTCGCTGCCACCGGCGTCACCACGGGCTCGTTGCTGTCGGGCGTCAAGTTCCGCAAGGACGGCGTGATCGAGACCGAGACGGTCGTGATGCGCTCCGTCACCGGCACCGTGCGTTACATCAAGGCCGAGCACCGGCAGTTGGAGAAGTTTTACCTGGGCTGACGCGCTTCGTCATTCCGGCGCGACGGGACCGCGCAAAGCGCGCGGCCCGGAGAAACCGGAATCTCGCGCCATAACTTCTGGATTCCGGGTTGGTGCTGACGCGCCCCCCGGAATGACAAGAACAACAAAAGAGGAAGCGCACATGTCCGATCTCTCCTCCGTCAAAGCCCTGGTCTTCGACGTGTTCGGCACCGTCGTGGACTGGCGCACCAGCCTGATCACCGACCTCACGTGGTGGGGCAAGGGCCGCGGCATCTCCGCCGACTGGACCGCTTTGGTCGACGGCTGGCGCGGCATGTACACGGCCGCCATGGATGACGTGCGCAAGCACCCCGAACGTGGCTATGTCATCCTCGACGTCCTGCACCGCCGCTCGCTGGACAAGCTGGTCGAGAAGTTCGCGATCAAGGGTTTGACCGAGGCCGACCTCGACTACATCACCAAGGGCTGGCACCGTCTGCATCCCTGGCCCGACAGTGTCGCGGGCCTCACACGGCTGAAGTCGAAATTCGTGATCTCGCCGCTGTCGAACGGCAATGTCGCGCTGCTCACCAACATGGCGAAGTTCGCAGGCCTGCCGTGGGACCTCATCATGTCGGCCGAGCTGTTCGAGCACTACAAGCCCGATCCCGAGACCTATCTCGGCGCCGCGCGCCTGCTCGGCCTCAAGCCGGAGCAGGTGATGATGGTCGCCGCCCACAACGGCGATCTCGCCGCCGCGCAGAAGAACGGGCTGAAGACCGCGTTCGTGGCGCGGCCGACCGAATACGGTCCGCTTCAGAAGGTCGACTTCGAGGCGACCGGCAATTGGGACATCGTCGCCAAGGATTTTGGCGGGGTCGCCGACAAGCTCGGCTGCTGAGCGGCATCGCTTCTGTTTGACATCCTTCAAGACAGCGCCTTTCATATCGACAATGTCGATGTGTGAGGTGCGCCCCTGGATACCGAGCTCGCGCGTACATTCCTGACGGTGGTTGCCACCGGCAATTTCATCACCGCCGCCGACCGGCTTCACGTCAGCCAGTCCACCGTCAGCACGCGGATCCACTCGCTCGAGGAGCTGCTCGGCTGCACGCTGTTCGTGCGCAACAAGGCAGGCGCGACGCTTACGGTGGCGGGGCGGCAATTTCAGCGCCATGCCTCGACGCTTGTTCGCACTGTCGAGCAGGCCCGCCATGACGTCGGCCTCCCCAAGGGCTTTAGCGGGGTGCTGGTGCTCGGCGGCCGCATCGGCCTGTGGGAGGAGTTCCTGCTGCTTTGGGTGCCGCGCATGCAGGAGGCCAATCCGCAGATCTCGATCCGGGCCGAGAGTGCCCTTGAGCCCGAACTGATGCAGGGGCTGGTCGAGGGACGCATCGACATCGGCGTGATGTACACCCCGCAAAGCCGCCCCGGCCTCAAGGTCGAGTTGCTGATCGAGGAGCAGCTCGTGCTGGTGTCGACCAATCCCAGGAGCGATCCGGAGCCGCAGGAGGGCTACGTCTATGTCGACTGGGGGCCCGAATTCTACGCCCGGCACAGTGCCGTCTTTCCCAATTTCGCGGGGCCTGCGCTGACCGCCAACATCGGCTGGCTCGGGCTGCAGCACGTCCTCGCCAACGGCGGCTCCGGCTATTTTGCGCACCGGATCGTCGAGCCGCTGCTGAAGGCGCGGCGGCTGCACCTGGTGGTGGGAGCGCCGAAATTCTCGATGCCGGCCTATGTCGTCTATTCGGTCGACCAGCCCGACGACCATGTGCAGAGCGCGATAGCGATCATGCGCGACCTCGCCGCCGAGCAGACCCGGCGCGTGACGGAAACGCCGGCGCGTGGCGCGCGCAGGCGCCGCTGACGGCTCGTTTGACTGGATCTATCCGCGCCGGTGCAGGCGGGTCTCGGCGAGCGCCGTCACCGCGCCAAGTGCGAGCGTCGCGACGACGATGTCCGCAGTCGCGTCGAAGCCGATGGTGAGAATTGCAGCGGCGATCACCGCGGCCAGCACGGTGATCGTGAAGCCTTCGTCGGTTATCAACTGTCGCGCACCTCTGAGAAGCGGCGCACGCTTGCTCGTGGGACGCATTCGCCGCCTACTGAAACAGCTTCATGACGTTGAGCAGGGTCTGGATCACGCCCGCGAGCAGGGGGATGCCCGCAAAGCTCCAGGCCAGCGCCAATTGCAGCGGGGTGGTCTTTGCCGTCTGAGCGGTCTGCATGATGTCAGGCCCCCGAGGGATTGTTGCTCGCCGCGGCTGCAGCCGCGATCTCGGTGGCACGATGCACCGGCCGCATCGCCGCCATCGTCCGGGATGCCCTCCAGGCGATCCAGCTCAGCAGCGATTGGGAGAATGACGCTTCGGTCCGTAATGTCGTGGTCATGGTCGCCTCCTTGTGTTCGTCCGAACGTCAGGCAGCACGCGCCGCCTCGAGACCTGAACTGTCCTCGCCTTTCATGTGATGACGCTTGTCGACGGCACGGACGCAGAGATTGGCGAGGAAGCCGACCACGAGCAGTCCGGCCATGATGTACATGGTCGTGTTGTAGGCCTGCGCCTTCGGCACGCCGTGCGTGACGTTGTATTCGCGGATGTAGTTGATCAGCACAGGCCCGGCGATTCCGGCCATCGACCAGGCCGTCAACAGGATGCCGTGGATGGCGCCGACATAGCGCGTGCCGAACATGTCGCGCAGATAGGCCGGCACGGTGGAAAAGCCGCCGCCATACATGCTGACGATGATCAGGAAGCACAGCACGAACAGCACGACATTGCCGCTCGCGCCGGCATAGGGCACGGTCACGTAGAGGGCGATTCCGAGCACCATGTAGACGAAATAGGTGTTCTTGCGTCCGATGAAGTCGGATAGCGAGGCCCAGCTGAAACGCCCGCCCATGTTGAACAGGCTCATCAGGCCGACGAGACCTGCGGCCGCCACCGCGGTGATGTGGCCGGGGAACATCTCCTGGCTCATCGCTGAGGCTTGGCCGAGCACGCCGATGCCGGCCGTGGTGTTGCAGAACAGCACGATCCAGATCAGCCAGAACTGCGGCGTCTTGATCGCCTGGTAGACGAACACGTCGTTCCTGGTCATCAGCCTGGTGGCGGCCGCAGGCGGCACATAACCCTCCGGCTTCCAGCCCTGCGCCGGCACGCGCACGATGGCGGAGCCGACCATCATGAAGACGAAGTAGACACAGCCGAGCGTGATGAAGGCACCGAGCACGCCGACGTCGCTCGTGGTCGCAAACTTGCTCATCAGCCATACGGAGAGCGGGGAAGCGATCAGCGCGCCGCCGCCAAAGCCCATGATCGCCATGCCGGTGGCCATGCCCGGTCGGTCGGGAAACCACTTCATGAGCGTCGAAACCGGGGAGATGTAGCCGATGCCGAGCGCGCAGCCGCCGATCACGCCGTAGCCGAGATAGATGATCCAGAGATTGTGGAGATAGACGCCGAGGGCCGAGATCAGGAATGCGCTCGCCCAGGCAACGCCGGCAGTGAACATCGCCTTGCGCGGGCCGCCTTCCTCGACCCAGCGTCCGAACACTGCGGCCGACAGTCCGAGGAACACCATCGCGATGGAGAAAATCCAGCCGAGCTCGGTGAGCTTCCAGTCGCCGGGTGCCGATTGGGTGACGCCGATCAGCTTGGTCATCGGCAGGTTGAAGACGCTGAAGGCGTAGGCCTGCCCGATGCACAAATGCACGCAAAGCGCCGCGGGCGACACCATCCATCGGCTGTAGCCCGGCCTTGCGATCGTGTGCTCGCGATCGAGGAAGGGCAGCAGCGAACGTGCAGGCATTCCCGATGCGTCGAGCGTCGTCGTCATCCAATCCTCCGGTGCCTCGCTGTTCTCGGGGGCGGCCTTTACGGGCAGCCGGGCGATGGCGCGGGATCAGGCTACGCAGAAGGAGGATTTTGGCAAACGAATAATATGCGCTGTTACAATCGGATTAATCGATATTAGAAAAAGCAGAAATCGTCATGGCGTTTTCGCGATGGACAAAAGGTCCGGGCGGTCTCGCGCCGCCCGGACCTGATCTGAAGAATGACAACGTCATCTGCATTGGTTCGGTATGGTATGTCAGCTGATGCTACTTCGCTGTGACCGCATTCGCAGCCTTTCGGATCACATCCAGCACCACATCCGGCTTCGACAGCATGGGGACGTGGGACGAAGGCACTTCGGTCACGGTGGCGTTCATGCGCTTCGAGACGAAGTGTTGCAGATCGGGGTGAACCGTCTGGTCCTTGCTGGCGAGGATGTACCAGCTCGGCTTCGAGGTCCACGCTGTGCCATCGACCTTTTGGGTCAGGAGATCCGCAACCGGCGCCCCTTGCGTTGCGTAGACCAGCTTTTGCTCGGCTTCGGGCAGGTCGCCGGCAAAGTGCGTCAGGCCGCTTGGCTTGAGCCAGACACGGCCCGCCGGCGCGTCGATGTGGCCGAACACCTGCGTCGTCGGAAATTTTGCAATCTGGCTCTGCGAAGTTTCGTCGGCAGCGGGCGCGAGCGCCGCGATGTAGACCAGCGCGGTGACCCGCGGATCGGTTCCGGCATGCGTGATCAGTGTGCCGCCATAGGAGTGGCCGACGAGGACCACGGGTCCGGGAACACGGCCAAAGCACGCCGTCACGCAGGCGACGTCGGTTGCGAGTGAATCGAGCCCGTGCTGGCTCGCCAGGACCTCGTGGCCTTCGGCTTGCAGCGCCGGGATCAGCTTGCCGAAGCACGATCCGTCAGCCCAGAGGCCGTGCGCGAAAACGATGCTTGGTTTGGTCATGAGATGGTCTCCGTTGGCTGCGCAACGGCGAGCCGAGGTGCTCGCGGAGCGTGAAGCGGGGGAGCTTCACGTCTAACGCGCGACCACGTCAGCTGACAGAGGGTCGCAAGGATAATCGGGCGAATGCGAAATTGAGCAAGTTCGGCTCGTGAGCCGAATGCAGCGTTTACCCCACACGACAGAGAGCGTGCATCAGTTCAATGGTCCGGGCAGCGTGCACCGTCGCGATAGTGTCTCCTGATTGCGCGATGCGGCAGGACTGGACGAATCTTTGCGTCAGGATGGCGTGCGCATGCCCAGGCGTTCGACGAAGCGCACGAGGTAACCGTCCGGATCCTGGACGAGGAATTCGCGCTGGCCGAATTCCTGGTCGCCGACCCGATACCAGGCTTCGTTCGGCTGCTCGTAGAGCGGCCATTTGGCATCGCCGAGAGCCCTCAGCATGGGATCAATGCGATCGACGACCATCTGGAAATTGACGCCGCGTCCGAATGGCCGCTGCATCTCGGCCGTCTCCCAGCGTCCATTCAATTCGCAGAGCATCACCTGCAAACGCCCCCTGACGAGATACGCAAATCGCGCATCGGGGCGATCATAGGCGAGCTCGAAGCCGAGCAAGTCGCGCCAGAACGGCAGGCTGGCTTGAATGCTGGAAACGCCGAGTTCGGGAACGAGATCGGCAAAGCCGCCTTGCGGTGCGCTTCCCGTGCTGTTGGAGGTCGCACGCGCGACGGGGTCAGAGGGCAGCAGTGGTTTGTTCATTGCGGCGTCGCCTGATCTTATGACCGATCTTCGAGGCGGTTATCGCAGCGAAGCGGCGCGAAGGCCAGACGCGGAATGGGGCGAACGAGTGCTCGCCGGGCACGGCCGCCTCATGCGATCCGCAGCGCGAGGTCGTTTCCTTCCGTCTCGGCAAAGCCCGCCTGCAAAACCTCTTCGCGCTTGTGGCGCAGATGCGCACGCAGGATGTGGGAGAGGCCGGCGCCATCGCGCCGCTGCAGCGCGTTCAGGATCGCCTCGTGCTCCTTCACGGCGAACGCCCAGCGCTGCGGTGTCATCGGCGTGACATAACGCGCGCGGCGAATGCGCGCGGTCACGGAAGCATAGAGCCCGGTCAGCGCGGGATTTTCGGCTGCGGCGACGATGGCCTCGTGAATGGCGCGGTTGCCACGATAATACTGGATCAGATCGCCCTCGCGATAATGCCGGACCATGTCGTCATGTGCGGCGGCGATTTCGCCGATCCCGGCGTCGCTGATGCGCTCGCAGGCGAGCTCGCCGGCGAGCGCCTCGAGACCCTGGCAGACCTTCGGTGGCTTCCCATTCCCGATCTGCACGCCCGCGCACGGCACGGCCTACGACATCGCGGGGCAAGGCATCGCGTCGATCGGCGCCAGCCGCGCCGCGTTGCTGCTCGCCGCGGAGATGGCCGCGCGCCGCGCTGCGTGACGAGCCGGCGCTACTTCGTGATCGGCGTGACCAGCTCCTTGTCTGCTGAATCCACGACGAAGACGGCCAGCAGCTTCGCAGGTTCGGTATCGCTGGCATTCGCGCTTATGGCGTGACGGTCGCCGGGCTTTTCGAAGAAATTCTCGCCTTTGCGATAGACCTTGGCGGGCTCGTCATTGACCTGACTGCGGATCGCTCCTTCCAGGATGGTCGCATAGATGAATGCGGAGCGCGGATGCATGTGGGCCGGCGAGGAGCCTCCGGGACCATACTCGACCAGCACGCCCTTCATGCTCTTGCCCGGGACGTTCGGCAGCGCCTGGTCGAACACGACCGTCACTTTGGCCAGAGGTGCCGGTTCGGCCGCATGGCCCGTCAGGACTGATGCGGCATAAACCGCCGTTGCGATCAGCAATCTGCGCATGGGATTTCCTTCATTGCAGTGGTTGTCGTGATGGAAGGTCTGGCGGATCCTCAGAGCCTTGCGAGCCACGTTGCGAGCGGCGTTTTTCCGAGCCGCGCCTCGCCGAGCGGGTTCAGCGATGTGTCGTCGATGGGGGCGCCGTAGTACGGTGCCTTCGGGTCTCCCAACACCGGTCGGGCGTCGCCGGACGCTTTCAGGCGCCGCGCAATGAATTCATTGAAGGGGGCCTTCTCGGGTCCTGCGATATCGATGGTGCCGTTGAGCGGCCGGCCCATGGCAACCTCTGCGAGGCGATCAGCGACGTCTTCGGCGGCGATCGGCTGAAACAGTGCGGACGGGACGACGATCTTTCCTTCGACCACAGCCGTTTCAGCAATGGCGCCGAGGAATTCGAAGAACTGGGTGGCACGAACGATGGAGTAGGGGACCGACGAGGATTTGATGATGGTCTCCTGGGCGAGCTTGGCCCGAAAATAGGAATTGTCGGGCGACCGTTCGGTCCCCACGATCGACAGCGCCACGTGATGCTTCACGCCCGCGGCCGCCTCTGCCGCGACGAGGTTAGTGCTCGAGCGCTGGAAGAAATCGAGCACGGCGGCGGGCTCCCAGGACGGCGCGTTGGCAACGTCGACGACGACATCCGCGCCAGCCAGCGCTGCTGCGAGGCCTTCCCCGGTCACGGCGTTCACGCCTGATTTCGGCGAGGCTGCAACGGCCTCGTGGCCGTGTTGTTTCAACTTCGTCACGAGCTTGGATCCGATCAATCCGGTCCCGCCGATCACGACGATCTTCATGGCATGTCTCCTCGGCATGGGGCGAGCGTGAGTGATCCAGGTCCGTGGGCCGATCACGTCACGTCCGCCCAACGTGATGCGAAGCGCAGCGTAGCCGAGCAATGCGGCAAGCTCTTGCCTGTAACCGGCCTGCCTTGCCGGAAAATGCTCAGAAGTCTCATTGCGACGGGGTGGGCGCCGCGCCCGCCGTAGTCGGATCGAAGTCCAACGCAAAGGGTTTGCTGCGTCTGCTCTGCTCGTGCGGAGGCGACGAAATTGCACCGAGGGCAATGTTCTTATTGTACTGATATTTGTACCGGTTCATATTGCAGCACATCGACCCTCAAATGCACCGAGAGGTGGTCGCGCCCGACAAAGCGGAGCAACAGAATGAGCGTGAGTTATCTTGATGTGTTTCTGGCATTCCTCGGAATGACCTTTGGCCTGCCTTCAGTGCTGCCCGGTCTCTTTTTCCAGCGGAGGCCGAGCCGCCTCGGACCTCGCAAGCGACGTCGACCGATGCCGGCCCAACAGCAACCGATGACGAAGTCACGGCGACCTGAGCCGAGTCTCGCCCGCGATGTTTCGGCGTGACGTGCGCCGAGGCGCGAGCGTGCCGGTCATGGAGATGCGCAGATGGATTTGACGGCCGCCACGGTGATCATCGCCTTTTCCGGCGTCTTCCTGATCTGCTTCATGAAGGGCGCATTCGGCGGCGGCTTCTCCATCGTAGGCATTCCGTTGCTGTCGTGCGTGATGGATCCTGTCACGGCGGGCGGCCTGCTCGCGCCGCTCTTCCTCGCCATGGACCTGTTCGCGCTGCGCTACTGGAAGCCCTCGACATGGTCGAAGCCAGACCTGGTGGTGCTGTTGCCCGGGCTCGTGATCGGCATTGCCCTCGGCTATCTCTTGTTCCGTGTATTGGACCATCGCGCCGTGGCGATCGTGATGGCGGTCGTGACGTTGAGCTTCGTGGGCATATGGCTCGTGAGTGATCCGAAGGTGGTCATTCGTCCGCGCTCCTCGCCGAAGGCGGTTGCTGCTGGTCTTGCCTCGGGTGTCACGACCATGGTCGCGCATTCCGGCGGACCGCCGTTGGCGATGTACCTCCTGCCGCTTGGCCTCAGCAAGGAGGTCTACACGGGAACGACGAGCCTGTTCTTCACCGTCGGCAACGCGATCAAGGCGGTGCCTTGGCTGTTGCTGGTGCGGCCGGCGGGCAACGTCTGGATCGTGATGGCGGCGTGCCTCTTTGCCATTCCCAGCGGCGTCTGGCTCGGCTGGCGGCTGCACGGAAAGCTGGACCAGCGGCACATCTACCGGGCGTGCCATGGCTTGCTGGCCGTGACGGCGTTGAAGCTGTTGTGGGACGGAGTGTCTGGCTATCTCGGATAGGCTGCAAGTCACTCCGCATCACGGCGCGACCATCGTTCGACGGTCACGCTGCCGCGCTCACAGATCACGCGATGATGTCGTCACGCCCCGCAGACGATCACGCCGTACCAGCCGAGGCCGCGATAGGTCTCGTAGCCCGGGGTCGCATGGAACGCGACCAGCGCGCCCGTGCGGTCGTGATAGAAGCCGGACCGCTGGCCGTTCAGCGAGATCGCGATGCGCTCGCTCAAAATACCCTGGCCGTCGGAAGCTGCGATGACACGCAGATTGGAGTCGACCAGCAGCACGCGCGCCTTGTCGCCGTCGCCGACGCGCACGCCCTGCACGATGGCGCGGGCCTGCGCCTCCCAGTCGAAATGGATGGCGAGCACGCCGATCGGCGCGCCGTTGGCCTGGCCGCCGGCGCGGACGCTGGCACAATAGGTCGCGACCTGGGCATTGCCGAGCAGCGGCTGGTTCTCGACGTCACCGGCGACATAGTCGTCGCCGGAGCGCAAGGTTCGCGCCTCGCGAAACCACTTTGTGTGGGCGACGTTCTGGCCGACGACGCGAAAGCGGTCGGCGCGGCCGTTGGCGATGACATTGCCGTCGAGGTCGCAGAGCCAGAGGTCGAGATAGACGGTGTAGGCGCCGAGGATCACGCCGAGGCGCTGCGAGGCATGGGAGACGGCAGCAGCGTTGGGCGAGGCCGCGCAATCGACCACGGCGGAATCGGTCGCCCACCAGCGCACGTCGCAGGTGCGTTCATAGAGATTGCGATCGATCAGCTCGATGGCGTTGAGCGACAGGTCGACCATGCGCTCGCCGCGCGAGCGCTGGCTCATGCGGTCGATCGAGGCAACGAGATCGCCGGTGCGCTTCGTCAGCTGGGTTTCGAGCTCGCGCGCGATGGTTTCGACCTGCTGGCCGACGCCGCGCACCTCCTGCGCCACCACCGCGAAGCCGGCGCCCTGCGCGCCGGCGCGCGAGCTCTCGATCAGCGCGTTCAGCGCCAGCATCTTCATCTGGTTGGTGATCTGCTGAATCGCCTTGGTCTTGTCGACTGCGATCTGGTTGACCTCCGCGGTCAGGCGATTGATCAGTGCGGAGATATCGGAATCGTCATCAGCGGGTTCGGTGGCGATCGGCTTGGCTTTCAGACCCAGCGCAGCAGACATCGGGGAGCTTCCCTTGGCAATGAGGCCTGATCTGCAACGAACCCGGAACAACTAATTACAGATCGAATACGAGTCTTTTTCGAAGATTCCGCCTAACGCCTGCTTAATTTGCTGTTCCACGGAATGCCCAAATGATAGTCAGTCCGCGCAGCAAAGCGGCAATCCACCGCTTTGTGCGGCGTGGACATTGCAAATCCCGGGGGATTCCAGGTCAATCGTCATTGTCGGCCGATCGCCGCAACGCCCGGTTCGATTCCCGGGTTCCTCAAGCCAGTCTCGACTCATGACGCCGCCCGCAACCGCCTTGCCCGTCGAAGTGCCCCAGGCGTTTCTGGGCGTCGCGCGCTCGCTCACCGACAAGCTCTGGCTCGACCGGCTGGATGCGCGCGGGGCTGCCAAGGCGCTCGCCATCGTGCAGCGGCACCAGCTGCCGGAGTTGCTGGCACGGGTGCTGGCGGGCCGCGGCATCGACATCGATGGCGTCAGCGACTTCCTGGATCCGACCATCCGCAAGCTGTTGCCGGACCCGTACACTGTGACCGAGATGGAGGCCGCCGCGAAGCGGATCGCGGACGCAGCGATGCGCGGCGAGAAGGTCGCGATCTTCGGCGACTACGACGTCGACGGCGCGACCTCGGCGGCGCTGCTCGCCTGGCATCTGCGCCATTGCGGGCTCGATCCGCTGATCCATATTCCCGACCGGATTTTCGAAGGCTACGGCCCGAACACTGAAGCGATCCGCGCGCTGGCCGCGAAGGGCGCCACGCTGCTCGTCACCGTCGATTGCGGCACCACCAGCATCGAGCCGCTCGCTGAAGCCAAGCGCCTCGGCATGTCCGTGGTCGTGATCGATCATCACCAGGCCGGCACGGAGCTGCCGGAGGTCGATGCGCTGGTCAATCCGAACCGGCTCGACGATCTCTCGGGCCTTGGCCATCTCGCCGCCGTCGGCCTCGTGCTGGTGACGCTGGTCGCGGTCAACCGCGAGCTGCGCCAGCGCGGCTTCTGGACGAGCGAGATGCCCGAGCCCGATCTCCTCGGCATGCTGCATCACGTCGCGCTCGGCACTGTTGCGGATGTCGCGCCGCTGATCGGGCTCAATCGTGCTTTCGTCGCAAAAGGCCTGATCGCGATGCGGCGGCGCGACCATGTCGGCCACACCGCGCTGATGGACGTGGCGCGGCTCAACGGCCCGCCGGAGGCCTGGCATCTCGGCTTCATGCTGGGGCCGCGCGTCAATGCCGGCGGCCGCATCGGCCGCGCCGACCTTGGCGTGCGGCTCTTGCTCGAAGGCGACAGCGTCGAGGCGGCTCGGATTGCGGCCGAGCTCGATCGCCTCAACAGCGAGCGCCGCGTCATCGAGCAGGCGGCCGAAGCGCAGGCCGAAGCCGAGGCGCTGGCCTCGATCGGGCTAGAGGACAAGATTGGCGTCATCGTCACGGCCTCCGAAGGCTGGCATCCCGGCGTGGTCGGCCTAGTCGCGTCCCGCCTGAAGGAGAAGTTTTCACGGCCGGCCTTTGCGATTGCGCTGGAGCCCGGCGGCATCGGCACCGGCTCGGGCCGCTCCATCGCCAGCGTCGATCTCGGCAAGGCGGTGCGGCAGGCGGTGACCGACGGCATCTTGCTGAAGGGCGGCGGCCACGCGATGGCCGCGGGCGTAACGTTGCGGAAGGAGAAGCTCGCCGAATTCCGCGCCTATCTCGAAAATGCGCTGGCGCGGGACGTTGCCGAGGCGCGCCATGTCAACGAGCTCTATGTCGACGGCGCGGTGTCCGCGCGCGCCGTGACGACGGAGCTTGCGACCACGCTCAACCGCGCCGGTCCCTTCGGCAGCGGCAATCCGGAGGTCGTGCTGGCGCTGCCATCGCATCAGCTCGTCTATGCCGATGAGGTCGGACAGGCGCATTTGAGGCTACGCTTCAAGTCTGGCGACGGCTCGATCGTCAACGGCATTGCGTTCCGTTCGGTCGGCCAGAAGCTCGGCAATGCACTTCTCGCCAATCGCGGTCAGCAATTGCATGTCGCGGGATCGTTGTCGGTCGACCGGTACCAGGGCGCCGAGCGCGTGCAATTCCGCGTCGTCGACGTCGCGCTACCGGATCAGGGGCCATCCGTGATTAGATAACGCAAGATCCCTCGCGACAAACGCGGTACGCGTTTGCGCGGAGATCATGCGTCAAAAATGAGCCGCTCAAACAACAAAAAATGGGAGTGAACATGGCAGGGCAGGTTGAGGGCAAGGTCGCGCTGGTGACGGGCGGTGCGTCGGGTATTGGCGAGGCGATCGTCGAGCTGTTCGCCCGCGAAGGCGCCACTGTCGTCGTCACCGATATCGACGAGCTGCGCGGCCCCGAGCTCGCCAAGCGCGTGACCAAAGCCGGCGGCAAGGCGATCTTCCTGGAGCAGGACGTCACCAGCGAGGAGCCCTGGATCGAGATCGTCGCCGAGATCGCCAAGCGCTATGGCCGGCTCGACATCATGGTCTCCAATGCCGGCATCGGCATTGCGGTACCCTCGATCGTCGATATGACGCTCGCTGACTGGCACAAGCAGAACGCGATCAACCTCGACGGCGTGTTTCTGTCCGTGAAGCATTGCCTGCCGCTGATGCGCAAGACCGGCGGCGGCTCCATCGTCATGATGTCCTCGCTCGCGGGCTTGCGCGGTGCGCCGGGCCTGTCGGCCTATTCGCTGACCAAAGGCGGTGTGCGGCTGTTTGCCAAATCGATCGCGATGGAGTGTGCGGCGGCCGGCGACGGCATTCGTGTCAACTCCGTGCACCCCGGCATCATCGACACCCCGATCTGGGGCAAGATCCCGACGGGGGCGACGGGGGCCGGCCAGAACGCCCCGATCGACCCCGAGGAGCGGGCCAAGGTCGCGACGCCGCTCGGTCGCGCCGGGCAGGCCGCGGAGATCGCCTCCGGCGTGCTGTATCTGGCCTCCGATGCGTCGCGCTACGTCACCGGCAGCGAGCTCGTCATCGATGGCGGCATGAACGCCGGCGGCGTGCCGCGGCGGCAATAAGCCGCCGCGCAAGACGCGAAGGGCAGGGTGGCGCCGGCGGGGGCTGACGCAGAGGCGTCGGCCCTGTACAACGCGGGCCTCTTCCGACCGAAAGAGGTTTCCTTCGCCATGGCGCACAGCCTTCAATCCTCCTCATCCGCACCTGCGCCGTTCCGCTCGAACCGGCCTGATCTCGCCACCGACGCGATCCGCACCGCGCGCGAGGACCTCGCGGCCTGCTTCCGCATGGCCGCGCGCAATGGTTTTGAGGAGGGCATCTGCAACCATTTCTCGGCCGTGGTGCCCGGCCATGACGATCTCTTCCTGGTCAATCCATACGGCTACGCCTTCCGCGAGCTGACGGCGTCAAAGCTCCTGATCTGCGATTTCCACGGCAACGTGCTCGACGGCGAGGGCGCGCCCGAGGCAACCGCGTTCTACATCCACGCCGAGATGCACAAGCGCCTGCCGCGCGCGAAGGTCGCCTTCCACACCCACATGCCCTACGCCACGGCGTTGTCGATGACCGAGGGTGATCCCCTGATCTGGGCCGGCCAGACCGCGCTGAAATTCTACGGCCGCACCGCGGTGGACCGCGACTACAACGGCCTCGCACTCGACAACCGCGAGGGCGCGAGGATCGCATCCGCTGTCGGCGATGCCGACATCGTCTTCATGAAGCATCATGGCGTGATGGTGCTGGCGCCGACCATCGCGGAGGCCTGGGACGATCTCTACTATCTCGAGCGCGCCGCCGAGGTGCAGGTGCTGGCGATGTCGACGGGACGAAAGGTGCTGCCGGTCGATCCCGCGATCGCGGCGGAAACCTACAGGCAGATGCGCGAAGGCGATTCCGAATCCGCGCGATTGCATCTCGCCGCGATCCGCCGCCAGCTGGACGCGGAAGAGCCGCAGTACCGGCACTGACCCCAACCGCCGTCATTACGGGCTCGCGCCAAGTGGCGCGCCCCGGAACGACAAAGTGAGAGAGCGGGCCCTACGATCCCTGCCGCAACTTCGCCAGCACCTTCAGCCCACCATAACCATCGGCGGGCGTGATCCCCGCGCGCTGCTGAAAATCCTTGATCGCCTTCATGGTGTCGTTGCCGACGCGGCCGTCGGTGCCGCCGGTGTCGAAACCGGCCTTGGTCAGGCGCGTCTGCATCTCCTGCACCTCGGCGAGCGTCAGCGCGCGCTCTGAGCCGGGGAAGGGCTGGATAAAGGGCGGCGCGCCGAGGCAGCGGTCGCCCAGATGGCAGATTGCGAGCGCATAGTTCATCGAGGGATTGTAGCTCTTCACCGAATAGAAATTCGGTCCCAGCAGGAATGTCGGCCCGCCCGCAACCGGCGTCCACATCTGCGCGGATGCATTCGGTTGCGGAAACGGCTGGCCATCGGCGCGGGTGACGCCGGCCGCCTGCCACGCCGCGTAGGTCCGGTTGCCGCTCGCCTCGCCGGATGCGCGCACCTCGTAGCCCCAGTGCTCGCCACGGCGCCACTTGCCGCGATTGACCAGATACTTTGCCGTTGAGCCCAGCGCGTCGTCGGGCTTGCCGAACGGCGAGACCTTGCCGTCGCCGTCATAGTCGATGCCGACATTGAGCCAGACCTCCGGCATCCATTGCGAGTGCCCCATCGCGCCGGCCCAGGATCCCTGCATCTGCTCCGGCGTGCTCCAGCCCTTGTCGACGATGCGCAGCGCGTTGATCAGCTCGGTCTCCCAATAGGCTTTTCGCCGCGGCTCGTTCCAGGCGAGCGCGGCGAGCGAGGGGAATACCGGCGTCATGTGGTTTTGTTGCACCAGCGGATCGCCATAGGCGGACTCCACGCCCCACAGCGCCAGCAGCGTGCCGCGCTCGACGCCGAAATCGCGCTCGATGCGCGCGAGCAGCGCCTCGTTGTTTTTCAGTGCGATCTTGCCGTTGATGATGCGCCAGTCCGAGACGCGGCGGTTGATGTATTGCCAGACCTGCTCGTGGAATTCGGGCTGGTTGCGCATCTGCTTGAACACGCTCATGTCGGGCTCGACCCGCGCCATCGCGCGTTGCCAGGTCGCGGCCGAAATGCCCTTCGCCATGGCGCGCGCACGAAAACCCTCGCGCCATTCGTCGAAGCCCGGAGGCGCGGCGAGAAGCTGCGTGGGGAATGTGATGAGTGCGGCTGCGCCGAGCGTGGATCGAAGCAGGGCGCGGCGGCTGTGATTGGCCGAGGAATCAGCTTGTTTCATGGACCCATTCTAGCGGGAAACACGGCTGCTGTGGGCCGGTTCCTGGAACACCGGGAACAGGCCGTCGCGCCGCGTTCCGCCGGAACAAAGTGTCGCAGTCCCGCATTCCCTCCGCATACACTGGAGGACGAAGATGAAGAGATATCTGTTTGCCGCCGCCATGGTCACGGCCATCGCCGCCCCTGCATTCGCTGACGAAGTCGGCGTTCACGTCGGCCCGGTCGGTGCGGGCGTGACGGTCGGACAGTCCCACGAATATCGTGAGCGGGACCGCGATCGCAACCGCACTACGGTCATCAGGGAGCGCGAGCCTGCCAACCGCACCACGGTGATCAAGAAGGAAGATGAATTCGGCAATCGCAGCAAGACCGTGCTTCATCACGACAACGACTGACGGAGCAGGGCCCCGGCCGAGCGCCGGGGCTCGCCTTCTACACGCAGTCTGCTCATCAAGAATTCGGGGTGGAATGAAGATACGGGCACATGCGGAAAGCCACGTCGTCGAGCTCGACGACGGATCGCAATGGCGGATCTATCCCGGCGATCTCGCGACCACGTTGAGCTGGAAGCCCGAAACCGATCTGCGTCTCGAGCCGAGCGGTGATCGGACGAGTTCGCATGTGCTGGTGAATGCCGCCGATCAGAGCCGCGTGCGCGTGAGCGCGGCGGGCGATGCCTGGCCCGACGGCGAGGTTAAGAAAGCGTTGAAGGGCGGCTGAGCGTCCTTAGGCTTGCCCGGATATCCCCAATTTCAAGCCTGTCGCTTTACGGTCGGTTTGCTTCCGTCTGCCCAGAATGCGCGCATGCGGGAGCTGTTCGACATCATCCGTACCAATCCCTGGCCGTTCGGCGCCGGGCTGTTTGTCGTGATCCTGATGATCATCGCCGAGAACTTTGGTCGTGGCATCCAGGGCGACGGCGCCGTCAGCGATTTCTCGGATGCCGATGGAGGCGACGGCGGCTGCGGTGGTGACGGAGGCGGCGGCGACTAGAGCCGGTTAGTCCTCCTGCAAATCGGCGGCAATGCCGGCGAGCCAGCGCCGGATCGCGGTCTCTGCCTTGGCGTCCAGACTTGCGGCAAGGCGCTTCTCCAGCGCGATCACGCGCTCCCTGCAAGCCTTCAACAGCGTCGTTCCCCGCTGCGTCAGCGTCCATTGCTGGATCCGGCCGTGGACCGGATGAGGCGTCATCACGATCGCACCGTCGCGATCGAGGTTGCGAATGATCACGCCGACCGTCTGCGGGGTCAGGAACGTGAGCCGGGCGACGTCGGCGCCGGAGAGGCCGGGATAGGCGTTCAGCATGGTCAGCACGGCAAATTGCGGCGACGTCACGCCGAGGTCGGCGAGCGTCCGTTCCATCGTCAGGCGGACCGCGGCGTGGGCTTGTCGCAGCAGATAGCCGAGATAACCTTGCTCACCGCGCTTGCCTTCGCCGGGCGCAGGCACGCGAACGGCAGCGATTTCGGCAGGCGCGGCCGGCTTCCGCGAAGCCTTCGATTTCGTGATGGCAGCGGTCTTGCGTGTCATATAAGAGCTCTTATAAGATGTAAGTAGTCTTACAATACACGAGGTGAACGGCAATGTCACACGCCCGCAGCGAGTACGAGGATTTCAAGAAGATCGCACCCGATGCGTATGAGCTGGTGCTGGCGCTCGGCCAGGTGGCGGCCAAGGCGGGCCTCGACAAGCAGCTGCTCGAGCTGGTCAAGCTGCGCGCCTCGCAGATCAACGGCTGCGCCTTCTGCGTGCAGCACCACGTCCTGTTGTCGGAGCGGATCGGGGTGCCCGTGGACAAGCTTAATCTGGTTGCGGTCTGGCGCGAGGCGCCGGTCTTTTCCGCGCGCGAGCGGGCCGGGCTGGCCTGGGCGGAGGCGCTGACCTTCCTGCCCGATGGCGTCAGTGAAGAGGTCTATGCGGACGCTTCCGGCGAATTCTCCGAGGCCGAGCTGATGTACCTGACCTCGGCGGTCGCCTCGATCAACGTCTGGAACCGCTTTGGCGCCGCGTATCGCTGGACACCGGCGAAGCGGCCGGTCGCAGCGAGCGCCGCGGTATCTTGATTGCAACAACGAGAAAACAAGGGGAGGTTATCATGACTGCAATGAGTTTGACCCATGCGCAGCGTCCGGTGCCATCGCGCTCGATGGCGCTGGCCGTCGTCGGCGGGCTCGCCTGCGCGCTTGCGATCGGCAACGCGTTGCCGGTGACGATGGACGCCGTATCCGGCGCGTTGGCGCCGCTCTGCGCGACCGCAGCGGAGAGCTCACCGCTCGACAAGGTCGAGCCGATCGGCTCCTACGCGCTACCGAACGTCCCGGGCAAGCGCGTCACCATCGTGCGTGTGTTCTACGGGCCCGGCGGATTCTCGCGGCCGCATCGTCACGCGGGTTCGGTGACCGCCTACATCACCAAGGGTGAAATCCGTTCCCAGCTTGGCGGCGGTCCTGTCGAGACATTTGGTGTCGGCCAGTCCTTCTTCGAGCCGCCGGGATCGACGCATCTGGTCTCGGCCAATGCCAGCACGACCGAGCCGGCGGAATTGATCGCGGTATTCGTGGCGGACGAGGGCGCGCAGCTGACGACGCTGTTGGAGTAGTCCGTAGCGGCCGCATGAGCGAACTCGCCCCTTAATTCTCCTCGCCGCTCGATCCCTCGCGCAGGTCCGGCTTGATCACGTCCTCCGGCAACGCATGCGCCACCGGCTGCGGCGTGCCGGCGATCTCGGGGCCGACTTCGCGGCCGCGGGCGTGGATCAGGCGTTCATAGGCCGAGACCAGCGTGACGTAAGGACTGACCCAGATCCAGCCGTCGCGGGTAAACACCTGCACGTCGAAATGCAAATGCATCGATGTGCCGGCGGGATGGTCGAGATAGTTGGAGACCACGCCGATCTTCTCGCCTTCGGTGACGATGCGGCCGTTGAGCATGCCGTCGGCGGTCAGCGCCTGCGGGTTCATGTGCATATAGCGGAAGCGGATATGCTCGGTGCGGCTGTTGACCTCGAGCGTCGCGGCCTGATCCTTGGCGCCGCGGATCACGATGGCGTCGCGCACCGCGACGACGCCGCGCTGCTTGCGATCGCAGGGTTCGTGGCCTTCGCCGGGCGGTGGGCATTCGGCGGCGCGGATGTCCTCGCCCTGGTGGCCATAACCGCCGCCGCACTGCCAGACCTCGAAACTGCGGGACTCGCAGAAATTGTCGCGCCAGGGATAGGCCGTCGGGCCGTCGCTCTTGTCGCGCTTGCCGTAGGATTGCGAACGCACGAAGGCGGGCGCCTTTTCGAGCGGAAAACGGATCTGCGCATAGGCCATCACATCCGGATGGCCGGCCTTGTTGCGATAGCCGGTGTTCGGGATGATATCGCCGCTCGGTCGGTAGGTGAAATCCGGCGACCGCGCTGAAGGACGATCGATGATGCCGGAGGCCATGTCCGTCAGCGGCCGCATGCGCTGGCCGCCGGCGATGCGGAGCCCTTTCAGGAAGCGCTCGGCAACCGGATAGGCTTCCTTGCAGGCGAGCCTCCGCGGCTTTGCGATGCTGTCCAGGCACTGGATGGAGACGACATAGGCAACGCCGAAGCGGGTGAAGGCGTAGCGCACATAGCCTTCCCGGATGAACCTGCGCAGGTCCGGATAGGTTGCCGCAAGCGGCTTGACCTGCTCGCCCTTGCCGCCGGCGGGATCGGCGACGTCGTAAACGAGTGCCGAGCCCGTGATCTGCACCTCGACCGGCCTTGTGTAGACGCGGCTCGGCAGGCCGTCGCCGGCACCGGGTTCGAGCGAGAAGCTGGCACTGTAACCTGAGGGGCCGGCATCAAACATGTCGACGGGATTGAAATCGGCCTGATAGTGCGAGAGCGCGAGTGTCCCCGGCGCGCGATTGCGCTGCGCCTCGAGATAGGCGGCAGCATCGAACGGCAGCAGCACGGGCACGGAGCTGCGGGCGATACCGGTGAAGAATTGCGATGAGACCGCGTTGAGCTGCACCAGCGCAGGCATCGCGCGCGGATCGTAGCGTGGCACCGAACGGCGGGGCGCGAAGATGAAGTCGCCCGCGATCGGGGGACGGCTGTTGACCTCGGTGCGGAGCTGGTCGAGCGCTGCGCGCCAATCGACGCGCAGCGCCGTGAGCGAAGGGCTGCGGATTTCGTCCGCAGCGAGCGGCGTGGCGGTGAGAAGCGAAAGCGCCGCCAGAAACAGCGAGACGAAGCGGAAACTTTTCCCAACCACTGTCTCGGCCCCCGGCGGCACCTGCTCCGATTCCTCGCTTAGTCCTTGGCGCGCTCGGAGTAGGAGCCGTCTTCGGTCATCACCACGATACGGGTGCCGACGGCGATGTGCGGCGGCACAGTGGTGCGCAGGCCGTTGGAGAGCACCGCGGGCTTGTAGGAGGAGGAGGCGGTCTGGCCCTTGGTCACGGGCTCGGTCTCGACCACTTCCAGCGTCACGCGCTGCGGCAACGCGATCGACACCACGTTGACGTCATGCGTCGACAGCTTGACCGTCATACTCTCCTGGAGATAAGCGGCCGCATCGCCGATGACGTCCTTGGACACCTGGACCTGGTCATAGGTTTCCGGGTTCATGAAATGGAAGCCGTCGCCATCTTCATAGAGGAAGGTGAAGTTGCGCTCTTCAATCGTGGCCTTCTCGACCTGGTCGGTGGTCTTGTAGCGCTCGGAGATCTTTACCCCGTCCGAGATTCGGCGCATTTCGATCTGGCTGACCGGAGTGCCCTTGCCGGGATGGATGTTCTCGGCGGTCACAACGACATAAAGCTTGCCGTCTTGCTCGATCACGTTGCCCTTGCGAATAGAACTGGCGATGACTCTCAAAGCTATATTTCCTGCTTGCTTGGCCCGGCTCCGGCCAGGACGTGGTCAAATTGATGGGGGACCTGGGGCCTCAAATCAGACCGCGGCACCCGTTTCGGGCCGCAACATACGCATTTTGTCGTTGAATGCCAGCATTTTGCTGGCCTGCGGGGCGGCCGGTTGATGGTTGGGGACAAGCCGATTTCGCCGTTCTGGTCGCCCTCGCGGCACCTCGACCGGCGGCCGTTCCTCCAGGCCAGGGGGGCCATTACCGGGTCTCTCAGGGGCTTTTTCGCCGAGCAGGGGTTCCTTGAGGTCGAAACCTCGGTCCTCCAGGTCTCCCCGGGTAACGAAACCCATCTGCACGCCCCCCGGACCGAGATCATGTGGCCCGATGGCAGCCGTGCCAGCCGGTACTTGCGGACCTCGCCGGAATTCGCCTGCAAGAAGCTGCTGGCGGCGGGCGAGGAGCGGATTTTCGAATTCGCACGGGTGTTCCGTGATCGCGAGCGCGGCGACCTGCATCTGCCCGAATTCACCATGCTGGAATGGTATCGGGCTCGCGCCCCCTATGACGCCATCATGGCGGACACCGTCGTGGTCATCGCCCGCGCGGCGCAGGCGACCGGGATCGGGAATTTCTCGTTCCGCGGCCGGGCCGCGGACCCCTTCGCGGAGCCGGAGCTGGTGACGGTCGCCGGCGCCTTCGAGCGGTTCGCAGGGATCGACCTGCTGTCGACAATTTCGGGCGGCGAGGGTAACCGTGCCGCGCTCGCGCAGGCGGCCGGCGGCAAGGTCCGGGTGGCGGAGGACGACACCTGGTCCGACATCTTCAGCAAGGTCCTGGTCGAGCATGTCGAGCCGCATCTGGGGCAGGGGCGTTTGACCATTCTGTTCGAATACCCATCTCCAGAAGCGGCGCTGGCGCGGGTGAAGGCCGATGACCCGCGGGTCGCCGAGCGGTTCGAGGTCTATGCCTGCGGCGTCGAACTCGCCAACGGCTTTGGCGAGTTGACCGACGCCGAGGAACAGCGCAAGCGCTTCACGGAGTCGATGGCGGAGAAGCAGCGCCGCTATGGCGAGGCCTATCCGCTGGACGAGGATTTTCTGGCCGCGGTCGCCCAAATGCCGGAGGCGAGCGGTGTCGCGCTCGGCTTCGACCGGCTGGTGATGCTGGCGAGCGGCGCAGCGGGGATCGATCAGGTGGTGTGGACACCGCCCGCAAATGAAACGTTAAGTGAGACATGACGAAGACCAACCTTGCACGCACCCTGCGTGAGCCGGCCGAACTTGTGGCCGCGCAGCTTGCACCGGCCGAAGCGCTGCCCGCGCTCGAGCGTGTCGCCGCGCGCTATGCGGTGGCGATCACGCCGGCGCTGGTCGAGCTGATCGACACGTCCGATCCCGACGATCCGATCGCGCGGCAATTCGTTCCGACCGTCGCGGAACTGGAGATGCAGCCAGGCGAGAGCGCCGATCCGATCGGCGATCATCCGCACTCGCCGGTTCCGGGCATCGTCCATCGCTATCCCGACCGCGTGCTGTTCAAGCTCGTCCACGTCTGCGCGGTCTATTGCCGCTTCTGCTTCCGCCGCGAAATGGTCGGGCCCGGCAAGGAGAACGCGCTCTCGGACGGCGCATATCGCGCGGCGATCGATTACATCCGTTCGCACAGCGAGATCTGGGAAGTGATCCTGACCGGCGGCGATCCCTTGATGCTGTCGCCGCGCCGGATGAGCGAGATCATGGCCGATCTCGCGGGAATCGATCACGTCAAGATCATCCGTCTTCACACCCGCGTGCCGGTAGCCGATCCCGCGCGGATCAGCGACGAGATGGTGGCTGCGTTGAAGGTCGAGGGCGCGACCACCTGGGTCGCGGTGCATGCCAACCATGCGCGCGAGTTGACGGGGCCTGCGCGCGCGGCCTGCGCGCGGCTTGCCGATGCCGGAATTCCCATGGTGAGCCAGTCCGTGCTTTTGCGCGGCGTCAACGACAGCATTGCCGCTTTGTCGGATTTGATGCGAGCTTTCGTCGAATGCCGGATCAAGCCCTATTATCTGCATCACGGCGATCTCGCGCCGGGCACCGTGCATTTGCGAACGACGCTGGCCCAGGGGCAGGATTTGATGCGGCAGTTGCGCGGACGGGTGTCAGGACTGTGTCAGCCCGACTATGTCATCGACATTCCCGGCGGCGCCGGCAAATCGCCGGTGGGGCCGAATTATGTGTTGGCGGTGCAAAATACCGCAGCCGACGCGCGTGAAGCGGAGACGGAAACGCGCTATCGTATCGTGGATTATTGCGGCGACGTTCATCTCTATCCGCCCGAGACGTGAGCGGCGATGCAGAGAACGTGGGTTTGAGAATGGAGGAACGGACATGAAGAAGATCATGGTGGTGGCAGCGTCGCTCGTGGTCTTGCTTGGCGGAGCGGCGGTTGCACAGCCCAGCGGCTCCAAGGGGTCGACATCCGGCGGCGCCACGTCGGGATCAGTGCCGCAGGCACCCATCGGTCATCGCCAGCCGCGCGCCGGCGATGTGCCGAACGAGAAGAATCTGAGCGATCCGAATAATCCCGTGAATAAGGAAGACGCGGCGCTCGACAAGAAGATCAAGAGCATCTGCCGCGGCTGTTAGCTTGTGGCTAGCGGCGGGCAGGGCGCGACAGCTCGCCCCGCCCGCGTTGGCTTTGGCCTTACGCCGAGCGTTCGTGCAGCCCCGCGCGCTTCGTGTTGCGCCGGATCTCGACCGCGTCAGCGAGTTGCTCGAGCGCGGTTGCCGTGGTCGCCCAGTCGATGCATCCGTCCGTGATGCTCTGGCCGTAGGTCAGCGGTTTGCCCGGCACCACGTCCTGGCGGCCGGCAACGAGATTGCTCTCGATCATCACACCCATGATACGGTTCTCGCCACCTGAGATCTGGCCGGCGATGTCGGCCATGACCAGCGGCTGGTTTTCCGGCTTCTTGCTCGAATTGGCGTGGCTCGCATCCACCATCACCAGCGGCGCGACGCCGGATTTGGCCAGATCGTTGCAGGCCGCAGCGACGCTTGCCGCGTCGTAGTTCGGCTTGCTGCCGCCGCGCAGGATGATGTGGCAGTCCTCGTTGCCCGCGGTCGAGGCAATCGCCGAGCGGCCGAGCTTGGTCACCGCCATGAAATGATGCGGATGCGAGGCCGACTTCACCGCGTCCGCCGCGATGCGCACATTGCCATCGGTGCCGTTCTTGAACCCGACCGGGCACGACAGCCCCGAGGCCAGCTCGCGGTGGATCTGGCTCTCGGTCGTGCGCGCGCCGATCGCGGCCCAGGACACGAGGTCCGCAATGTATTGTGGCGTCGTCATGTCCAGAAATTCCGCGCCGGCGGGCAGGCCGAGATTGTTTACCGCGGACAGCACGTTGCGCGCCAGCCGCAGGCCCTTGTTGATGTCGAAGCTGCCGTCCAGGTCGGGATCGTTGATCAGGCCCTTCCAGCCGACGGTGGTGCGCGGCTTCTCGAAATAGACTCGCATCACGATCTCGAGCTGGTCGGCAAGGTCTTCGCGCAAGCTCGCGAGGCGCTCGGCATATTCGAGCGCGGCCTTGGGATCGTGCACCGAGCAGGGGCCGACCACGACCAGCAGGCGGTCGTCCTGGCCGTTGAGGATGGCATGGATGGCGTTGCGCGCCGCCATCACCACACGCGTTGCGGTGAGCGTGCGCGGGACTTCCCGCATCACCTCTTCCGGCGTGCTCAGCTCTTTCAGTTCGCGGATACGAAGATCGTCGGTCGTGCTCAGCACGGCGGGCTCCTGTCTGTTTGAACCTGCCGGCAATAAAAAAGCCGCCAGGTCTGGCGGCTTGTTCGGACGTTTGCTTCAATATTCAGATTGAGCGCGATCCTCCTGCCGCCAGCGAGCTGTCGTAGCTAAAGTACCAAAAATAGCTGGTGACGAGGGTGATCATGGCCGCTCATATAGCGTGCGATTGGCGGGTTGTCACCCCCCAATCGGCGCGAGGGGCCACGAGGCACCCTCAACTGTTGCTCTTGCGTGCCGCCAGCGCCATGCCGATCAGGGTGGCGCCGCCGAACAGCAAATTGATACCGACGAGGATGCCGATCGCCCATTCCGCCGAGCTCGGCAGCCCCGTGATCACCATGAACGCGATGGCGATGTCGACGAGGCCGGAGATCAGGAGCCAGGACCAGCGGCTGCTCAGCTCGCGGCGGTGCTCCAGCGCATACATGATGGTGGCGACGCCCTCGGCGAGGAAGTAGGCGCCGAGCACGATGGTCAGCGTCAGCACGGCCTGCATCGGCCGGGCCAGCAGGAGCATGCCGGCGAGCACGGCTAGCGCGGCCGAGATCAGCGACCACCAGAATCCCGGCGAGCTGCGCGCCCAATAGGTCACGATCAGCCCGCCAATGCCGCTGATCAGGAACATCCAGCCGAGAAAGATCGTGATCGCAAGGCTTGCGAGCGGCGGCAGGATCAGCGCGGCGACGCCGAGAACGGCAAGCAGGATGCCTTCGAACAGGAAGGCCTTCCAATGCGCCTTGACCGTTTCGCTCATGGCGGATTGCAGCCGGGAAAAATCCTCAGGCGATGTCATCGGCAGGCTCCAGATCGAAAGATGTCTGCTCAATCTAGTATGCACACACCGCGCTTGCCATCCCGTGGCTCAACCGCCGCCGTGCGCTGACGAAAAACCTTCGCCGCTGGTGCGAACGCGGTTGCGGCCGAGAATGTAGATCGCGATCGTGACAATCAGGAGCGCGAGGCCGAGCAGGATCGAGACGAAGCCGATCGGGATCAGGGCCAATGTCAGATTGCGCTCGGGGTTGATCAGCCAGTGATGGATCGAGGTCAGCACGAAGGCGAGGCCGAGGAAGCCGACGCCGCCGCCGGCGAGCAGCAGCGCCCACATCCGGCGCAGCTGGCTGAGCCGCTCCCGCGCGATATCGGTCCTCGGCGCGTGATGGCGCGCGACCCGCCGCACCAGGCGGATGGCGAAGGCGATCGAGCTGAAGCCGATCAGCAGGCTCGCTCCGCCCAGCCACATCCGCAGCGTGGGATCGAGATCGGGCATCCGCTGCAAGGTCAGCAGCGGGAAGTCGAAGGCCGAATGCAGCGCGACCGGGCCTGCGAAGATCAGCAGGCGGCTGGACAGGCGGGCCCAGTCGCGATGGTGGCGGTTGGCACCCAGCGCCGTGCCGGCGCGCGCGATCGTCAGGTAGGCGCCGGCGATGATGCCGAGCGCGCCGTGGAACGGCACGGTCAGCACGCTGCGCAGGGCGGCCAGCGAGCGCCACATCTCGGCGTGCTGGACGAGGTAGGCGAGGTTCTCGTAGGCGGCGAAGCCGAGGCCGACGGCGGCGCCATAGACCACGGTATCCATCGGATTGGCGAAGGTCCGCCGCTTGGTCGAGGAGACCAGCACGATGGCGATCACCTTGACGGCTTCCTCGGGCAGCGCGACCCCGAAGACCGAATGCATGGCGAGCGCCGCCCAGGGGTTGTCGGGGGCTGCAACCATCTTGGCGAAGGGCGCGCGGGCAAGGCCCAGCAGCGAAATGCTGGCCGCGCCGAGCAGGAACGCAGTCCAGACCTGGGCCGGCGGCCCCGGGCGCTCCTCGGCGGCAATGACGAGCCACAGCATCAGCAGCGCCGGGGCGATGGCGGCAGTTCCGATGACGGTGGGCAAAGCTTCAATCAGATACATCGGCGCCGAAAATAGGTTCCCTTGATCTGCTTATCTACGTCTACCGATGCCACCATGTGTCATGCATTTGCTGTCGCGTCACTTAACAGGCGCGACAGCCGGCGTTCATCGAGATCGGCACCGAACGTGTAGAAGACGAACGCAATCAAGCGCATGACCGAACCAATTCGTCATCGATGGGAGCGGTCCGCGCTCGTCACCAGATCGCGATTGGCAAGTTAGATCAAGGCACTGCGCAGGTTTCTTCGATTCACGATGCACGTGCGCGAGAGGCGTGTCCAGAGGCGGCGTGGCTGCCGCCTGGACAACGCGCGGCCGGGCCAACCGGCCTAGTCACGCTTCGTTGTGCGCCCGCGGGGCGGCGCAGCGACCCGGCGTGCCCGCAGCTGCTCCAGCTCCCAGAAGGCGCGTACGAGGCACGTGCCGAGGCAGAAGACGATGAGCAGCAGCAGGAAGGCCTGGTCGACAGCGGGGATGTGCATCATGACGTTGATTAAGCAACGTGCATGCCATGTGTTCCCGCAGTCGCGTGCGCCGCGCGCAGCCCGCACGGCGATTTGGGCCGGCGTTTCCCGCGCTTCAATGCGTGGTGAACGGCGGCGGTGTGTCCGGCGCGATGTCGAAGGCGCCGAGATGGAATTCCTCGCCGACGGCCTCGTCCGGCTCGGCGTGGTGCGCGAGCAGCGTGAAGGCGGCTTGCGGATATTGCTTCCAGATATCGAGATCGCCGGCCGTAATCGTCAGCCAGCCAAAGGTGTACATGTAGCGTCCGGGCTCGGTGACCCGGCCAACCCTGTCCCAAGTGATCTTATCAATCCTAATCTTGTTGACTGCCATTCGGTCCCCCGATCGCAAGTCTGCAAATGAGGTCCGGCACGAGGCACAGACCCTCAAAAGCTGATCCCGCAATGGGGCCGCGATAGGGCAGCGGAGCGGAGGCAAGCCGGCCGGAGGAACGGCCGCCGCCTGCCGCCTTTAGCGCGCCGTCGTGGCCGCCTGCGCCTCCGCTTCGGACGCCAGCTCGAGCTGACGGTGCGAGGCGTGGAAGACGTCGTGGACGAGGCCGATCTTCTCCATGCCCAGAATGATCAGGCCGTTGAGATCGATCTCCCACCAGGCGTGCGAGATATAGGCGTCCCGCGGGAAACGGTGATGGTTGTTGTGCAGACCCTCGCCGAAGGTGAGGATCGTGGTCACGAACTCGTTGGTCGAGGCGTCCTCGACCTCGAAGCGGCGGTAGCCGTAGGCGTGGCAGACCGAGCCGGTGAGCTGGCTGGTGAGGATCAGCAGGTAGCAGCGGAGCAGGCCGGAGAACAGCACGCAGCCGATCATGGTGTGCACGCCGCCGAAGGTGTAGCCGATTACGGCGGGAATGAAGACGCCGGACATCCCGTACCAGACCCAGCGCGTACGCACGAAGAACATCGCGATCGGATCGGCGAGGATGTCCTTGGCGTAGTATTCGTTGTCGGTGGTCGCCTGGTCGAACACCCAGCTGCCCTGGGCGTGCAGAAAGCCCTTGAGCGCGCTGACATAGCGATTGCCGAAGCCGTCGAATTGCGGGCTGTGGGGGTCGCCGACGTCATCAGCGTAGAGATGATGGCGGCGGTGGTTGGCGACCCATTTCGCGATCGAGCCCTGCACCGCCATCTGGGCGATGGCGCAGAAGAAGACGCGCATGATCGGGCCGGTGCGGAAGCTGCGATGGACGAACAGGCGGTGCATGCCGGCGCCGATGCCGAACGTCGTCAGCGCGAACATCCAGGCAAAGGTAAACAGCTCCACCTTGCCGACGCCTTGCGTGATGGCCCAGATGATGCCCGCGACGGCGCCGACGTAGAGAATACCGAGGAGGAGATAGCTTTCGCGCAACTTGGCTTGGACGAGCGGGCCTTCAGTGATGACGCCGGGTGGGAGCTGCGGCTTTGCGACGGCGGGCGCGTTTTGGGCGGTCTCTGCCGGGGCGAACTCAGCGATGGACATTCCGGGACTTCCAATAACTCGGGGCCCGCAGTGATTGCGGACATGCTGGGTCACACCCTACCGCGCTGGGATCAGCACCTCCAGTATTTAGTTAAAATTGAGTTAAAATCGATCGGGCCGATTCAGGCCGATTGCAGCATGGGCGTACGGACAACCAGGCGGACGAGGTCGTCCCGCTGCTGCTTCTCGGCGAACTTGACCGCAAAGCCGTTGGCGAATTTGCGAATGACGCGCCCGACGCAGGCGCCGACCGCAAGCGGGGTTCCGATCGGCGGGTCGTATTCGCAGGATATCGCGACCCCGGCCGTGGAGACGTCGATGATGAAGCAGGCATGGGTGCTGCCGTCGGCGAGCGTCAGAAAGGTGTGCGAGACCTGGGGAACGAAGCGCGCGTCATTGCGCAGTTCCAGAATGCTGGCGTCCTTCTGCTTCTTCTCCAGCCAGGTCAGCTTTTCCGACATCCAGGCGCGCCGCTCCCGCGTCATATCGAGTTCCATCAGGAAGCCCGCCTTCAGCGTCGCGCTGATGGTGCACTGGAATTCGCCAAAGTCCTGAAAATAGGAGGTCACGCGCTCGCCGACCTTTCCGACAACAGGCACGTCGACGATCATGCGGAACGGGGAGACACGCTTGGTGCGGCAGGCGAAGGTGCGCAGCTGGCCCTCACAATCGTACCAGCGCGGCAGCGAGTAGCTGCCGCTCACGCTGACTTCCACTGCACGCTGCCGGAGGAACTCTGAGACGGACATGAACGCCAATCGTGTTTCGGATTGTTTCCGTAGATTCACGGTAGGGCGCAACGTCTAAGCAAACGATACGCCGATCAAATAGCAGGGGTAAATTTCCGGTAAACGCCCCGGCCGTCTCACGACATCGTCATTGCGCGCCGCTCAGAGAGATCCGAGCAGCACCAGCAAGGCGAGCAGGCCAAGGGCCATGAGGAGCTTGATCGTCGTCGCGGTCAGGCTGTCCGGCCTGATCTGGAATCCGAACCACGGCAATGCGTGCCGCATCGCCAGCCCCGCAGACGCTTCGACGGTCGCGAACACGACGGCGATGCCGGCAATGGCGGACCAGGAAGTATCCGTGGGCATCCATGCCGCGAGCCAGGCCGGGAGGGAAGCCTTCAACGACGCCAGCAGCGCGAACCATCCGAACAGGGAGGCGAAGCCCTTGATGATGTCGGGGCCGATCGTGTTGGGCTCGAACCGGATGCCGATCGTTCCGAGCGCGTGTTCGATGCGCTCGCCGTCGGTGAGGAAGAGGAAGGCGCCGAGATAGATCGGAACGCGCGACTGGAAGAGCAGGGCAATGATGCCGAACAGAACCGCGTAGCCGAAGGCATCGCCGAGAATGTCCACGCCGCTCGTGCGCGACGGCGCTATCGCGGTTGCGGCCTGGGGCTGCGGAAGCGATCGGGCGCGTGCCATGTGCTCCAGCATTCTGGCGCGCCGCTCCGGCGCATAGGGCGCTGTACGGTGCATCCAGGACGGCGGTGCCGGCGAGGCGGCGCCGGTCTGGCGGTCCGAGGGGGATTTGCGCTGCGCCATGGGCCTGCACCGGTTCCAACGGAACATTGGTCGTCGGTCAGGGGCGGCGAGGTTCATGGAGGGGCGGCGGATTTCGCCGCATCACCCGACCCGATGGCCCGGATGATGGCGCTCCCTGGCGGAATCGAACCGCTCTCTCCACCGTGAAAGAGATGGGATGATGTGCATGGTCGTTTATCCCCGGCTAAAAATGCGTGCTGCTTCGGCTTCCTCGTCGAGCTTACGCATCCGCTCCTGGTGGTAGGCCCTGGCGGCCGCTCGGTTCTCTGCCTTGGTCATTGCGCCATCGCAGCCTGGCGCCGCGAGAGTCAAATTATCAATCCCTTGGGCCGCGGAACGAACGCGGGCTACTGCGCATCGTGGGTGTGGAAAAGCAAAGGCCCGCCGGTTCACGATGGCGGGGCCCCAGCCTTGTTGCATGCGCTAATCATTCGTGAATTGCCCACCCCTGACGCCGTAGAAATACTGATCCAGCTATGATGGCGGTGGCGTTGATTACCGGCTGTGTCAGCGTTTTGGCTCTAGGTGCCACATTCGCGGTGGTCATCTATTTCGATGCTAGAGCGGATCGCAGGCGCCAACAGTAAGGCCGCCGCGCCGGAAGTTGATTGCCTGATGAACAGGATCACTCAAACGTTGGGCCGAACGGGGATGTCCCTTGTTGTCGTCTCTCTCGTCTCTGCCTGCTCCAGCTCAGAAAATGCCGCTCCGAAGTCAGTTGCTCGATCTGGCGCGCCGTGGGCCCGAGACCTCAATGAGCCGCCCCCAAATCGAGAGCCCGCGAGTGCCGCAACTGCACAGACAAAGGCAGACCTGAACGCTGCGCGCCAGAAGGTGGTTACCGGGCGGTAGGGGGCTTTCGCGCTGAGTCGTCCGCAAGCTTACCTGCGCTGGCAGAACTTCACGAGCGGCGGGGCTTTGGTCCCGCGCCTAGATCAGCGGAAAATGGTTGTTTCTATATTGAAGGGCTGACGGATCCGCAGGGCTCATGGGTTAGGAGCACGTGCCCGTGCCAACATTCATGGTGCGTTTGGGCGAAGCCAATCAAGGCCAGGATAATCAAAGCCACTGCGACGCATCCGGCTACAACGTTCTGCATCATGGCTGCCACTCCAGGTAAACTGTGACTGGCTTACTCGGCCAGGCACCGGCGAGCAGGCCTTCGAAGTCCGCGCTGGGCGCCCGGTCACCGAGTGATCACCGCGGACGGTGACCGCGCGGACAAGCTATCTGGCGAAACCGGAGTCTAGAAGCTTCAGAGTCGAAATCGGCCACTTGCCGTCGTGGCCACCGATCGAGATCCGGAGCCCGTGCACCTCGTCAAGGAAGACGTGATCAACCGTCCCCGCCTTACCGTCGGTCAGGATAACACCCCTGCCGATTAGCTCCGTCTCGGCAGCATGAAGTTCTCGAAGGATGTTCGTCGCTCGTTTGGTCCAGTCATCGGACATGGTCATGCCCTACGCGGCTGGCGGATTAGTGAAGATCAGTCAGAGCGGCAGATGCATTGAGGCCATCGCCGCTTCGCGCGAGTCAGTGCCGCCAACCGTCCTTGTCGAGCTCGACCCTGAAACCTTCCTGCAGCCACGGCGTCTCGCCTACGGTCACGACTTGCAGCGCGGGTTACTTCGGTGGGCGCAAATCGCCTTGAAGCCAGCGGCCATTGGAATGCATGGGATCTTCATGCGTTGCGAATGTCGTAAATGCGTGATTGCAGACAGCGCAGCGAAACATGTGCAAGTCCACGCTTAGGCTTTTTGGCTCGATGCTGACGAGCATCATCTGGGCCTTGCACCTCGGACAGGCTGGGCGCGCAAATGGAGCCGGCGGAATGGGCCGCGCCAATCTGGCGGCCCACCGTTGTTCGAACTTTCTTTCGAGGTCCGCAGGGATCGTGCTCATGATCCGAACTCCGGGGTTCGCGATCCTGCCCCGGTGCTAACGCCTCAACGCTCACCGCGCCCTAAAGGTCCCAAACAGCACCAGAGGGAACCATCGCGTCGGCAGCGGCGCGGTAGTCGGCCGCCAGCGCGTTCAGTCCGTCGCGCGCGAGAACGAGATCGTCATCGTCCGCCCAATCCGAGCAAAGGCGCTCCATTTCGCGCAGCTCCGCGACCCGGCGCTGTGTACGAGTCCATACCCGTATATTGGACAGGTGTTGGACACGGCGGCGGAGGAGGGCGGCAAGTGATTGATTTTGTTGGCGCTCCCTAGCGGAATCGAACCGCTCTCTCCACCGTGAAAGGGTGGCGTCCTAACCGATAGACGAAGGGAGCAAACACAAGGCCCCGCCGCTTTTCACGGCATGGCCGCCGGCCACCCGAGTCGAGCCCGGCGGCTGCAGCGGGCGAACGTATAGTGGCCTTTGGCGCCGTGGGCAAGCCGTTCGGGAACGGTCTTTTGGCACCGGTGGATAGCCTCCACCCCCGCTACATTCGGGGGCGATTTCAACGGTTTCTTAGGGGGGCCTGAGCTAGCGCTGGAACCGGAGAAATTTGTCCATGCCGCAGCCCAAGAAGCGCGCAGCCCGCAAATCGCTGTCGCGGCACGCCTGGATCACGCTCGACGGCGGATTCGCGGCGCGGCATTGCCTGGTCCAGGACATCTCCGATACCGGCGCAAAGATCACGCTGGACGAGGACGCGAGCCAGCTCCCGGGCGTGATCCGGATGGCGTTCGCGCGCGACGCCCGCACCGGGCGGAGCTGCCAGGTGATCTGGCGCCGCGGCAAATCGGCCGGCGTCAAGTTCATCTGATCCCGGCCGAGGCGACCCGGATGGCGCGGGGCGCCGGTCCGGGCTAGAACGGCTGCATGCGCGCGCCGCTCCTCATCCTCATCCCGTTGCTGGCCACGTCCGCGGCCGCGGCCGAGGCCCTGCGCCTTCCGCCCGCCGAGCCGCCACAGGCCGGCAAGGCTCTGCCGCTGAAAGGCGCGGGCGGCACGGCGAAGGCCGGCTCCTGCGCCGCCTATGGCCCGCGCTTCGTCATGGTCGAGAGCACGGGCACCTGCGTGAAGATCGGCGGCTCGGTCAGCGTCGAGACCACGGTCAGGCGCTGAAGCCGATGCCGCCGGATCTCATGCGGCCCGACATCATCGTCCCCTTCGTGATGTATTGCGCGCTGCTGTTGTGGGTCGGCCGCGGCCTGAGCTGGACGGCCAAGCTCGCCACCGCCGCCGTGACGCTGTTGCTGATCATCTGCGTGCTGCTGGTCGAGCGCGGCTGGCGCTAGGCACCACCCACAACAAAAACTGCGAAAACAACCCCATGCACAGTAGCCGTCAAGTTCCGGCGCGACGCTTGATGCGTGCGCCATGACGACGATTCATCGCGCCGTCCGCGCAGCTTACGCCGCGCCGCCGGCTCACGACATCGGCGGTGCGACAAACTGGGCAAATCCGGGCCGTTTGCCGAGCTCGGCGAGCCAGCGGGTCAAATGCGGTTGCGCCGGGCGGGTGATGCCTTCGACGCCCAGCCAGCGCCGTGCGTAGGCGCCGACCGCGATGTCGGCCAGCGTGAACTGGTCGCCGTCCATGAAGCGGCGCGACGAGAGCAGGCGGTCGGCGATGGCCCAGACCTCGGCGGCGGCATCGGCATCCCGCTGCACCTGGATCATGACGCGCTCGGCGGGGGCCGTGCGCACGATGCCCCAGAACACCGGGCGGTCGACCGGCTGCACCATCGACAGCGTCCAGTCGAGCCAGCGGTCGACGCTGGTGCGCAGCTTCGCGGCTTCGGGATAGAGCGGCGTGCCGCGGCCATGCGCGAGGCAGAGATAGCGCATGATGGAGTTCGACTCCCACAGCACGAAGTCGCCCTCGACCAGCGTCGGGATCCGCGCATTGGGATTCATCGCGAGATAGTCGGGCTCGCGGGTCTTGCCAAAGCTCATGCCGGCGTCGATGCGCTCATAGGGCAGGTCGAGCTCGGCGAGGCACCACAGCACCTTCTGCACATTGACCGAGTTGGCGCGGCCCCAGATCGTCCGCTTGGTGTCCGGCATGAAGTCCTCCCGCATTTCGCTTTGGCGCGCGTGATAGCGGAATTCCCTGGCGGGAGCGACGGCGATTGCGGCGCGCCCCTCATGCAAAAAGCTCCGCCGTCGGCGGAGCTTTCATTGCAAGCCAAACTTGGCAAGTTGAACCTAGCAAGTTGAGCCTGGCAAATCGAACCCGGCAAATCGAGCCCGATGATCAGTGGCCGAAGAACAGCCACAACAGAATGATCACCGGGATCGGCACGCCAAGCATCCACAGCAACAGTCCTCGTCCCATTGCGTCCTCCTCCAATCGTTATGTCGGAGGGACAACACGGGTAGCGAGGGCTGGTTCCTGCGTCGCGGCCCTACCAGTGGCCGGTATTCGGCATCGACGACCAGGGCTCGGCCGGCGCCTTCGGCTCGCCCTTCTGCAGCAACTCGATCGAGTGCAGGTCTGGCGAGCGGACGAAGGCCATGTTGCCGTCGCGCGGCGGCCGGTTGATGGTGACGCCGGCCTTCATCAGCTGCGCGCAGGTTGCGTAGATGTCGTCGACCTCATAGGCGAGATGGCCGAAGAAGCGATCCTCGCCATACTTCTCCTCGTCCCAATTGTAAGTGAGCTCGACCAGCGGCGCGCCGCGTGTTTGCGGCTGCTTCTTCAGCGCCTCGAGATCGTCCGCCGAGCACAGGAAGACGAGCGTGAAGCGCCCCTTGTCATTCTCGATCCGCCGCACCTCCTTCAAGCCCAGCGCATCCTGGTAAAACTTCAGCGCGACATCGAGATTGCGCACGCGCAGCATGGTGTGAAGGTATCGCATGGTTGTTGCTCCCTGATACGGAGGTGTTTTGGTTTGGGCCGGAACGGCGGGGACAGGAGATAGCAGGAAAGTGGGAGGAGGGGCAGGGGGCGCAGGCACATGTGCGTGAGGAAGAGACGGTGGGTGCGGTCAGCCAACTCAGCATGGACGGACAAGCCGTAGCGTCAGTCGGGACACGCAGATGAGTTCAATGCGCTGTCAGCGGAATTCAGCGCATCTCGTCAATGAGCAAGCCCGGTCCTGCCGATGAACCATCCTCAATGTCACGGTCACTAATGCCCATATCTGGAAGGTATTTCGCCGTGAAATGGTTCAAGCGATATGCAATTGGCTGCCTGATCTGGTTGATCCTCGGCGGCATCAACGATGGCTACAGACGGCCCGGCGAAGACATGCGTTGGGGCGCTATCGTCATGGTGGCGGGTTTTTGGCCAATCGTGACCGCCGTCATCGTTGGCAGCTCTGTTGGCGAGGTTGCGCACAAGATCAATGAAGGGAAGCTGGGGTGACTGACGTGTCCGACACCCAGAAACTGATGCCCGCACTCTCGACGTCTAGGCGCGCCCTGCTGAGGCGAGAAATATATAGGCAATTCGGAGTTGATGGTCGAAAGACGCTCTTCTTGCTCCTTCTCCTTTTCGCGATCCCCGCGGACGACTGCTCCGCGCAGACACCGCCGCCCCCAGTCGACGAACATGCGTTCGAGCGCGTGCCGCCGACAGTCGTGAAGAGATTGGCGACCCGCTTTTCGCTAGGCGCATTCGCCGGCCGCTTCGAAGAGACGCGGCTCGGCGCGGTTCGCGAAGCCGTGGGCGAAGGGACCATCCGACACCAAGGCGACGCTGGAGATAGCATCTATTGGCTGTGTTATCGGCGCGCGCAGCATCGATTATGGGTGGTGTCCAGCGGAGAGATGGGCGGCCCGGACCATCTCGTCACGGAGATCGTTGAAGAGCTCACCGAGAAAGACGCCGGGGCCTCGGCCGATTGCGCCATCATCCCGGAAAAGTTCTCGCCCGTCGTCCTCGACAGCAAGCTGCATTTAGGTATGTCGCGTCAGGAGGTAATCACGGCGTTGGGACCGCCGTCGAAGTCGGAAGCTGCTCAGATCGTGTATTCTCACGAGGGAAAGCTCGCAGACGGTTTCGATGAGACCGCTTGGCTCATTCTCGGATTTGGTGGGGACAAGCTTGTGTCCATGCGCGGCCGCAAGACCACTTCGAATTGAAGTGGCTGCGAGCAGCGTTTGCGCTTCGCGACGGATGCGAACGAGTCACGCTCGCTCCCGCACCAGCCCCATCATATACCCCAGCTTCTCCACCACCTTCGGCGAAAGCAAGCCAATGGCACTTGCGCCACGCGCGTCGACCGGGCCCCAGGGGATCTGGTCCGGCAATATGACGATCTCCCCTTGATTGGCGACGGTTGAATTTACTCCTTTTGGTTGCAGGGGACGCTAGCGGGTCCTAACGCAAGGCGTGAGCCGCGCATGCGTGACCGTCTGTCCGCGCGAGGACATGACACGATGCGGCTGCAACATCAAAAAGGGGGATCGCGACGTGCGCGCGACAGCTACGTCACTTGGCTAGCTCACTTGGCGTAACCCTGGGAACGGAGCCATGCGATCTTGCGATCGCCGTTGATCCAGTCGTCGGCATCTGCCTTGCTGGCGAATCCGGTGATTTCGCGCTGTTCGTGGTCGGGGTAGTCCGCCAGTATCTTCCAGTCGCTGTCTGAGAGGCGGACGGTTTTGAAGGTCACTTTTGCTTTGGCCATGCCGCACTATGCAGGGAATTCTCTCAAAAGAGAACCCGCCTTGCGGCGGGCTTTTCGTCAATCCGCATCGGCATCACTCACGGTGACGGAAAACCAATCCGCCCCCGATTAGCGCGTTCCTCGGCGATGAGGGCTGTTTACGAGTGTCGAGCAGCGACCTCGCCAGCAACCTATCGAACCGGCGCCGGCAATGATCAAACTCTCGGCAGTTGAACCCCGCCAGAGGTAGGGCGACTAAACGCCATGGCCGCTTTCTTTGCAGAACTCCTGTTTGATCTCGTCAGAATCCTCGTCGGTGACTGGCTGAGACGGGCTGCGGTGACCGTTTGTGCGTGGCTCGATACGAAGATTCACGGCCGCGCTGCACGCCTTGTCGTGGGCGGCCTTCTCGGGCTCGCCGCCTATTTCCTGATTCCGGTCATCGCCGGGCTGCTGGGGTTTTGATGCTCTCCGTGAAGGCAAACCTCATCATCGCATTGGCCATCGGGGCGATCATCTCGTCGGTGCTCCTCGCCATCGAGCCGCTGACCGACTTCGCTTTTCTTTCGCTGGAGTGGCCTGGCATCACCGCAGCGTATTTGTTCTGGGGAGCGGTCGGAGGCTCCAGCTTCGCAGGCATCGCCATATCCTGGGTCGTGAATGCACTCACCTACGCTCTCGGTGCCTTCGCCATTCTCATCGTTCTCAGCGCTCTCAGGCTGCTGGGCAAGCCGAAGGCTTGAGAGGCGCGGCGAGCTCCTGGAGCTTATGAAGGCTGATCTGGACAAAGGCGCAGCGGAAATCCACGCCATCATGAGGGCGGCATGAAGCGCTGGCTTCAAAGGCTCGGAAGGATTGCGAGGGTTGCGGCGATTTGCGGGACCGTCGCGTGGCTTTTGCTTTTGACGAGTTCTCCCTAGGCGCCTGATGCCGCACATCCTGAGCGTTACAGCCACCGGCACGATGTCCGGTATGTGAGCCAGGAGATGGGATCGACCCTGCGAATTCTGCTCGGCTCGACGTTTGCTCTGGTCCTGGTGGCGTTTGGATGTCACTTCGCGACCAGGGACATGCGAGATGGGACGTAGCCGCAGCGTGTTCGTCGCTGTTGGACCATGCTTCGCATCGCCGCGAGCGCTGCGTCCGGGGCACGAGCGCACATGAAAAGCCGCCCCTGACATGGCCAGGGGCGGGTTTCGAAAAGTCGGTCTAGTGACCGGTGCCGGGCTTCGTCGTCTTCGGCGGCTTGCCGTCTTCGACGCGGCCTTCGTTCCTGAGGTCGCGACCCTCCTGAGCCTTCTTCTGGCTCTCGGGCGACTTGCCGTGCTCGTACAGCTCTTCCTTGACGTAGCCGGCGGCTTCCTTGGCTTTACCTTCAACGCTCATTGCAATCTCCTCATCTGGAGATGGGTCAATGTGCGGGAGAGCCAACCGTTCCTATCCGCGGGTCATCGTGAGGATGCGCTTGCCGTGAGCCGCTACGCAGCGATCCGCCGTTCGACAGGTGCCGTCAGATATTTGAGCATCTGCGCATGCTCGAGGTCGGGAACCGCGATCGCCGTGTGGCTGTAGATCGCATGGGTCCGCGAATTGGCAATTCTGTCCAGGATCTCTTTGCCCTTGATGACGTGGAGGCCCATGCCTTCCTGCGAGGGGAAGATCGCCAGCACCACGTCGTAGGCCGCGATGACGGCCTTGAGCGCTTCGGCCTTGTCTTCGGCGATGTCAACAAACACGCGAACATCAGCCGCGAGTTCACGCAGCTCGTCAAAATTCAGCACTGTGGGTTTACTCCAACGCAACGATACTGGCGGGGAGAGTGGATGGGTTAGGTTACCGAAGTCTCAACAAGGCGTGCCGGACCGCAGGTTTCACGACGAGGTGACGCGTTGGCTGGGGATAACCGGATTGCGGTGACGGTCCGCTCATTTCAGCGCAGCGCGCCCTAGCGCTTGGCTTCGTCCTTGCGAAGCCTGTTATCCCCGGCCTCGTCCACGAGCTTCAAGGCGCTGCCGTCGTAGCTCAGCTTGAGCCCACGGCCGACGATCCACGTCCATCCCTCGCGAGCGTCCCTGGTCGGTTGGGCGTTGAACTGGTCGGAGATCGACTTGACGGCCGCGTCCTGCGGCCCCGGATTGTTCAACGCGGCATTGACGCGCCGGATGGGGTGGCTGGCGTCGACGTCGTCATTATAGACCGTGACTTTGGCGCCGTTGATTTCGCATTCGAGGATGTACGAACCGCGACCCTGTCGGCAGCGATAGTGACGTTGCGTGACGAGCTTGTTGGTCTCCTCGAATGTCATCCCGGGCGAAAAGCCGAAGATGTCGGATTTCTTGACCTGTGCCAGAGACGCAGGCTTCAAGAACTCCGGCTGGATGGCGACCAGGGCGGCGACCGCAACGACGATCAGGCCGGCGACAACAATGGCAATCTTCATCAGCCCCTCACGAGAAACACCCGACCATATAACAGCCGGCGCGCTCCACCAGGCCTCCAAAAGCGAAAGCCCCGCCTGGGGGAAGCGGGGCTCTCTGATGGGGGTGAAGCTTGGGGACTTCAATTAGTTAGACGCGCCAGCCGCAGAATGGTTCAAAGCCAGCGCGGCACATGCTGCGACACTTTCGCGGGACAGGGTGGAACCCCTGCCGAAGCCATGCTTGTGTTTTGGGCCTCAATGGGTTCTAAGCCCCGTGACTTCATGACCTCCGGCGTGAATCGGCATCACACTTGCGTGGTTCAGCCGCGTCCTGAGCAGGATTTGCTCACCCGCACAAAAGGAATTCAGACATGGCGAAGATGACGAAAACTCAATTGATTGATGCAATTGCCGAGGGCACGCAGCTGTCGAAGAACGACGTGAAGTCGGTCATCGAGTACATGGCAACGGTCGGCTACAAGGAGCTCAACGAGTCCGGCGAGTTCGTCATTCCCGGCTTCGTCAAGATGTCGGTCGTGAACAAGCCGGCGACCGAAGCCCGCATGGGCGTCAATCCCTTCACCAAGGAGCCGATGCAGTTCGCGGCGAAGCCGGCGAGCAAGTCGGTGAAGGCCTCGCCGCTGAAGGTGGCCAAGGACTCCGTCTAAGGGGCCCGCGACGTCGTCACGGCGGCTCCCTCTCTCGGAGCGCCGCAACGACCGCCGGCTGGTGTGTCAGACACGGACAAGGAACTCTCGGGCATCGTCACGCTTTGCTTCCCAAAGGGAGACGTCACATGGCCAGTCTGAGCGAGGAACAGATCCGGGACCGCGCCTATCATCTCTGGCGGGAAGCCGGCGAGCCCGCGGGGAGAATGGACACCTTCTGGTATGAGGCCGAAAAGTTGCTCCTCGCCGAGCGGGCCGCGCAAGGCGAAGTCCCGCCGGGGCTGAACGACAATTTGCCGGTCTGACGGTCAACAAAGGCCGCACGGAAATTTGCGAGGCGCCGGAACGTTGTCCGGCGTTCGGCGGTTGAGGTGACGGCGACGGAATCTTGCGCGAAGCTGACAGTCGTCAAAGCAGCCACCCGGTGTAACGCCCGTGTGGCTGCTTTGTTATTCGCTGCCTTGTTGTAAGAGCGCACCGCAAAGAAAAACCCCGGCGTTGGGGACCGGGGCTTCTCAAAGCTGGACGGCCGCGTCGCACAGCCGCCAGCACCACTGAATTCGGCCTGATAACGCGGGGCGGGGACATTCGTTCCGGCGGCTACTCCGTCGACACCGACACATCGATGATCGCCGGCGGATCGATCTGGCGCTCGCGCCAGACGATGAATTCACATTTGGGATTGAGCCACTGATATTCGGAGCCGCGCGCCTTGAGGTGCGCAAGCGCCGCATCGTGCGCCGCGGTCTCGTCGGGGGCCTCGACCATGATCTCCACGGTCTCCTCGATCTGACGAACCACTTCGACGGCGTAAAATTTCCTGGTCACGGTCCCTCGCTCCGGAATGGCTAACGGGGAGGACGACGGCGCGTTCCCAAAAGAAAAACCCCGCGCTTGCGCACGGGGCTCTCTTGGCCGGCGGCGATGGGATTTCAGCGCCTGGCCGCCAGCGACCTCGAACTTAAGGTTGAAAATCCAAAAAGCAACCCGCCGTGGCGACGGAGCATGTTCGTCAGGCGGCGCTGCCAGTGGCCGGGCGCGGAAATCCCCAGCTTTTCAGCGGGCCGCGCTGCGGCCGCAAGGCTTGAGGCGATGTGCGTGGGAAATCGCGCGCGAGGGGCTGGACTTTTTGTTCTCATTTTGTTCTAGTTGGTCATCACGTTGGAGGTGACTCATGACCATCGAGAAACAGCGCGAAGTGATCAGGCTCTGGAATCAGCTGAGGAAAGTCGAGGGGCCGGCCGCCGAAGAGCTCCGCATCCAGATCCTCGAATGTTTTTCCGAGAAGGCCAACGCCAAGCGAGCGGCGTGAGGCGCGCCGGCG